>CAYVMK010000127.1:0-6432 GCA_964452445.1 uncultured Desulfonema sp.
AAAGGTTCCTTTTTTTGTGAGAAAAAGGGTTCGGGAACGTGTTGAAAAAGAGGCATCGGAGGCAGGTAAAAGCGTTGTGACGATTGCGGAAGTAAAAGCAACTCAAAAGCGGTACTTCTCCGGAATGGCTTCTGAAATAAAGGGATATCAGCTTGAAACATGCTTCGGTCCGGGCGGTTGTCCGAACCGGGCATATGGCGGAGACGAGTTATTCAAAAGAATCAAAAAGTTTTTGAAGGAGGAAGACCTGCTCGGTTTTTTGAAAAAAAACGTCAAAGGCGAGCTCAAGTTTCATCATGAATTCAGAATAACCTTCTCTGATTGCCCGAATGCCTGCTCCCAGCCCCAGATAAAGGATATAGGAATAATCGGAGCTGTTTTACCGGCGATAACGGATGAAAAATGCTCGCTTTGCGAAGCGTGCGTCGGTTCATGCGCTGAAGGCGCTGTTTCAATCAATAAGGAAAAAGAAGTTCCGGCAATAAATTTCGATCTTTGCCTTAAATGCGGCAAGTGCATCAAGGCATGTCCGACAGGAACAATAGCATGCGCAAAGAACGGTTTCAGAGTATTACTCGGAGGAAAACTGGGAAGACATCCCAGGCTTGCGCGTGAACTTGGGTGCATATTAAACGACGATGAGGCGTTTGAAATCGTAAAATTATGTATAAACCTATATAAGCAAAAGAGTCCCGGAGAAAAGCGTTTTGCCGAAATATTTAATGAAGAGGATTTCAACGGGCTGGAAGGGCGTTTTTGTAAAATATGACGGCTTCGTAAAAAGTCACTCTGCTGTGTTGCGCTTCATCTTTTGTCATTGCAGCGTACCAAAAAGTACGCTTCATTCCTCAAGATTCGCGCGCCTTGCATATTGAGCTTTTTACTTTGCCGTCTGAACTTGAACTTGGTATAAGTCCATCAAGTTTAAGGCCATAGAGAACCGTAAGATGAAAGAAACACCGGGCTTTAATATGCCGTTTTGACAAGAATTGTTTTTTGATATACAAATACATATCATAATTTCCTGTTTTTTTGACGGCAAGGCAGGATACCATCAAATATCCGGAGAAACAAATGGACGAAAAAACATTAAAATTCAGAGAAACATGCAAGACAGACGCAGAATCATTTGCAAGAATCAGAGACCTGATTCCCGATATAGCTGAAAAAATAATAAGGGGCTGCGATGATAAGGAATGTTATACCCATATCGATTATGATCCTATCCCTTCAAAAGATTCGGTTGTCGCAATAATAGACAAATCGAGAGAGATTCTTTTTCCGGGTTTTTTCTCAAAAGAAAGGATTGATCCGGTCAATTTAAGATACAGCGTGGGACAGGCCGTGTCCGTTCTTTTCGACATGGTTTCGGAGCAGATTTCAAACTGCATAAGACACGATTGTTTCAGATACAGCCAGGACTGCAGCGATTGTGCGGAACGCGGGAATAAAATTGCTCTTGAATTTTTAGAGGCTATTCCTACTGTCCGCAAAGTGCTTGCAACCGATGTCAAGGCCGCTTACGAGGGAGACCCTGCCGCAAAAAGTTTCGATGAAATTATCTTCAGCTATCCCGGCCTGTATGCGATAATGGTTTACAGGCTGGCTAACAATCTTTTCAAAAACGGCGTTCCCCTTCTTCCCAGGATAATGACGGAATACGCTCATAACCTGACAGGAATAGATATTCATCCGGGAGCTGAAATCGGGGAGAGCTTTGTCATAGACCACGGCACGGGCGTAGTCATAGGCGAAACATCGGTCATCGGTAAAAATATTCGGATCTACCAGGGGGTGACTTTGGGCGCTCTTTCACTTCCTAAAGATGCGGGCGAGCTTTTAAGGGGCAAGAAAAGACATCCGACAATAGAAGACGATGTAATTATTTATTCCGGCGCCACCATTCTTGGAGGGGATACAGTGATAGGAGCGCGGTCCGTTATCGGAGGTAATGTCTGGATAACGGAATCGGTTCCGCCTGATACGACCGTTATTACAGAAACACCGCGTTTGACCTATAAAAAGAGCCGCGGTTTGACTATTTGATTCTGAAAAAAGGATGCAAAATGAAAGTATTCCAGGGCATAAGCAAGACTATCGGTTCAACTCCTCTGGTGCGGATAAATAAAATGAGTCAAGGGCTTGATGCGGAGATTTATGCGAAGCTTGAGTTTTTCAATCCTCTTGGGAGTGTCAAAGACCGTATTGCAGCTTCAATGATTGAAGCTGCCGAAGCAGAAGGCCGGATTGATTCAAACACACTTATTGTTGAGCCGACAAGCGGAAACACAGGAATTGCGCTTGCCTTTATCTGCGCTGAAAAAGGGTACCGGGTCTGCCTTACCATGCCTGAAACCATGAGCATCGAGAGAAGAAAACTTTTAAAGCACCTTGGCGCGGAGCTTGTCCTGACTCCCGGCGCAGCCGGAATGCGCGGTGCGATTGAAAAAGCAAAAGAGATAGTTATATCCGATAAAAAAGCCTTTATGCCGGACCAGTTCAATAATCCGGCAAATCCCAAAATACACCGTGAAACAACGGCTCTTGAGATATGGAACGACACCGGAGGGAAAGCCGATGTGCTTGTGGCCGGAGTGGGCACGGGGGGCACGATAACCGGTGTTGCCCAGGCGATCAAGGCAAAAAATCCGTCTTTTAAGGCTATAGCGGTCGAACCTGCCGATTCGCCTGTGCTGTCGGGCGGAAAACCCGGGCCGCATAAAATTCAGGGCATCGGCGCAGGTTTTATACCCGGAGTCCTTGACAGGTCGGTAATCGATGAAATCATCACGGTTTCAAACGACAATGCATTTGAAACTGCAAGAAGCCTTGCAAAGAAAGAAGGAATTCTTTGCGGGATATCTTCAGGCGCTGCCGTGTGGGCTGCGCTTGATTATGCAAAAAGAGATGATGCAAAAGGAAAGCGCATTGTCGTGATACTGGCAAGCACCGGCGAACGATATATCAGCACCGACCTTTTCAAAGATACTTCTGCATGACACGCCTCTTTGTCCGGTTTCATTCTTTTAACCGGAAGCCGGGGCCTTTGTTAAAGTCCCGGAGATTGATCATATAATTAAATTTTTCCCTTCAGTGCACACCGCAATTTTTCTTCAGACTCAGAAACCAATAGCCTGAGACATAAAAATGAAGTTCGTCCATAAAACAGTTTGCTTTCTATATGCCTGATATTATGAATTAATCAGATGTGCTGTTTTTTTGATTGAGAAGGAATCCATAGTAATTTGAAAATTTTTATTGCATAAACGGAAAAACAGGCGGATGATTGCAAACAATAAAATCAGATGAACAAATGTCCCGATATTTCGGCAACGTGAGAGCTTTGCATAACCACCTTAATGGGTGGCACATGTACTCGGCTTTGCCGTTTAGCAAGATCGAGACCCAAACTTTGTCAACGGCAGCATATCCGCTCCCATTAGACCTGGACAGCCCCAGTGGATATACGCCCACGAAGCCCTTATTTCGTCTCTGCCTGTGCCGCCTTGTTGACAATCAGGGGGCGTCGTTATGTTTCGTAATAATTTCTTGCAAAACGGAAAACCGATTACATGTGCCGCCCTCTGATGTCAGTTATGCAAAGGTCTCAACATGAACTGCGTAATTGCTCGATCTTAACGCCTATTAAAAACAGGAGGAAAGTATGGATGCAGACACAGTTAAATCACAAAAGGAGTCTGATTATGTTGTAATTGAAAGCGGCAAGACCTCTCTTAAGGATCTCTACACCAAGGAAGACTGGATGGCCATATGGATGGGTTTTTTCCTGCTCATCGTGGGCCTTCTCATTTTCCTGCCCAACCCCCCCGAGAAAATGAATGAGGACCTGGCGAAATACAACTCAGTCCTGAAGGAAGAAGCGGCCAGGGCGCCATTCAAAACGATCGAATGGCACAAGGCATCCTCATCCAAGCGCGCAATCCGGGCGACCGACCAGGACTTTGCCAGGACCATCGCCGGTTTCCTGGCCGCCCCCGGCGACTGGAAAACCAATCCTGTGGATGCTCTGTACAGGAGCAGGGAGACCGCCGACGCCATGAGCGCCTCCGCAAAAGAATCGTACGACAAAGCTAAGGGATCGGAGGAAGAGGCGCTCGCGAGGGCCGTTATTGCCCAGTCGGCTGCCGCCGTGAGCCTGTTCAAAGACGCTGCGCTCAACGACACGGCCGACAAGGAAATCAAGGCCTGGCAGGATGCGAAAGGCAAGGCATCAAAAGCCAAGGCCAAAGCTTCTGTCAAACCTTACAACCGTATTCCCTATCTCATAGGGCTGTGCATTATCCTTGGTGCCTTTTTCGGGATCGGCAAGGCCATTATGGGCCAGTCGTTCGGCAAATTTTTCGCGGGATTTTTCGTTGTTTTCCTTCTCGCCATACTCGCCTACATGGCCGAAACACAGGCCCTGATGAAACACTGGGGATTCGGCTTCCCGCTGTGGGCCATCGTTTTCGGCCTGCTCATAAGCAACACCATCGGCACACCCAAGTGGGTGCAGCCCGCGGTCGCCACAGAGTTCTTCATCAAGACCGGTCTGGTTCTGCTCGGCGCGGAAATCCTTTTCAACAAGATTCTCGCCATCGGCAAACCGGGGATTTTCCTTGCCTGGGTCTGCACACCGATCACCCTGATTCTGACCTACTGGGTCGGACAGACAATCATAAAGATGCCTTCCAAGACGCTGAACATCACCATTTCGGCTGACATGTCTGTCTGCGGCGTTTCGGCGGCCATTGCCACGGCCGCTGCCTGCAGGGCCAAGAAGGAGGAATTGACGCTCGCCATCGGCCTTTCCATGGTATTTACGGCGATCTGCATGGTGGGCCAGCCCGCATTCGCCAAACTGGTCGGTATGTCGGAGATTCTCGCAGGCGCCTGGATGGGCAGCACCATCGACTCAACGGGCGCAGTGGCCGCAGCCGGCGCGTTCTATGGTGAGAAGGCCCTTTATGTTGCGGCCACCATCAAGATGATCCAGAATGTTCTGATCGGGGTAACGGCCTTCGGGGTTGCAGTTTACTGGTGCGCCAGGGTGGACTGTAAGGAAGGCGCCAGTGTGAGCTGGTGGGAAATCTGGTACCGCTTCCCCAAGTTCGTCGTCGGGTTCATAGTCGCATCGATCGTTTTCTCCATCATCGACCAGGGCGTGGGTAAGGACTTGAGCGCGGTGATGATCGACCACGGAGTGTTGAGGGGCTTTACCCGCATCGCTCGAGAGTGGTTCTTTGCGCTTGCTTTCGCCTCCATCGGTCTTGAGACCAACTTCAAGGAGTTCGGGCACTACTTCAAGGGCGGCAAGCCCATCACCCTGTACGTGTTCGGTCAGAGCTTCCAGCTCATCCTGACGCTGATCGTGGCTTACATCATGTTTTATATCGTTTTCCCAGGAGTCACGGCCGGAATATAGAGATATGACCGTTAAAGATACGTATGCAGCATTCCCTGTCTGCGGGGTCAATGCCTCGCAGACAGGGCTCAATCCCTGTTTGAAACTGATCATCGGGATCGCCCTGATTATGGCGTTCATTTTTGGAATCGGATCTCTTGCCCAGTTGATTCCCGGCGCAAGCCGCATGGCTTATGTGATCGATGATCGAAACCTGAGGGCTACCGCCATTTATTACACGGACTTCGAGGAGCCGGCAGAAGGCTCGGAACGCATCCGCGACAGCCTCGACTACATGCCGGGCCGCAAGCCATGATCTGCAGGAAGAGTTGCATAAATTACAGGCGGAGTTCCCATTACCCTTTTTCCGACCTGCCGCCGGGACGGCCATGAAGAAACCGGTTCAAAAGAAGGAAATCATCCTTCAGAACGAACTGGCTTTCGCCAATGCGATTGGGGCGGCAGTGTTCGAGAAGCCCAGGGTCAGCTTCTGGATGATATTCATCCCGATTCTCTTTCTATATTTCATCTGGCGCATGCAGAGGTTCAAGAAAGATCGCATGAAGTTCAACGAAGAATTTATGATTACCCGCAGGCTCGCGATGGATATCGCTGTCGAAACCCTGGCAAGGGAGGTTGCGCCGGACATGGATGAGACGGCCAGGAACTCCGGCCTTCCGGATCCGCTTAAAAAACCTTACGCGTCCTGGGTTAAAGCACTCGTTGACTATTACCTGGACCTGCTGGCGGCAGAAGGCGACAACTTCGAATCGCTGGTCCGTGCGGCTTACGGCAACCGGGCTGGCTACCTGCTGACCATCGACCGTTTGAGCGCAGTGGAGAAGGAGTTCTACTCGGCGCTCAAACCCCATCTGGAAGCGACTGAAGGATCGGCCGATATCATCGCCGCGATCGAATCGCAGTCCAGGCTTCTGCGCCTGGAGCTGGCTGAACAGATTTACCGCTGAAGCGTTACCGGCTTTTCTCTGATCATCTTTTTGCAAGTTTATTCCTGGTCACACCTTGAA
>CAYVMK010000128.1:0-6352 GCA_964452445.1 uncultured Desulfonema sp.
TTGAAATGCCGTGACCGGCATAAGGAGCCGTAACGAAATGGTCAGGAATGTAATGTTTATTTCGTAGCAGCTCCTAGCAGTAATTTTTATGTTTTTTCATGAAATACCAAACAAATATCCATGTCAAGCGAAATGAATCAAAATTTCTCTGAAAATAGTTGAAACAACTTAATAATCCGGCATATTGATAAACGGACTTGATTTATACGGAATCGGCATAACTAAGATCCGAGATATCCATATAAAGCTTCGAGAGATGCGGATAAAACCGGCAGGACAATCAGAAACAAGGAATAAAGCAGACGTCTGAAAAGCATAAAGCCGCCTCATCGGTTTGGATAAATTTTTTTATCCCCAACAACTTCCTGATTAATATGGTATTTCCACAACACTATTGGTCCGGCATGTCAATTATCGGGAATACCACGGTCCGCTATTGCTGTTGACATGCCGGGTGACTACACGTATAGTGTACGTGTAAAGGGAGGTATGCCATGCAGAAGAAATTAACCATAACCGTTGATGAAGAGGTTTATGACGGTCTCCACAAAACCATTGGCCCCCGGAAAATCAGCCGATTTGTCCAGGAGATAGTCCGCCCACACGTAGTGCGCCCCAATCTCGATGCGGCCTACGCTGAAATGGCCAAGGACGAGAAACGCGAAAATGAAGCTGCGGAATGGGCCGAGATTACCTTTAAGGATGTGAAACATGAAACGGCGTGAGGTCTGGTGGGTCAATTTTGACCCTTCCGTTGGCGGTGAGATCAAGAAGAAGCGTCCCGCAGTCATCGTCAGCAATGACTCATCAAATAAATTTCTTAATCGAGTTCAGGTCGTCCCCCTGACCAGCAGGGCGGATCGTCTCTATCCCAGCGAGGCGCTTGTAGTTTTCGATGGTAGAGAGAGCAAGGCTATGGCGGATCAATTGGCAACCGTCAGCAAATCACGGCTCTTTCAACGCGCCGGCATTCTTTCTCCCAAGGATATGGGAAAGATTGTTAAGGCCATCAAGGTACAACTGGATATTTATTAGAAGAGGTGAAATGTGCCTGCATCAAATTCTTCCGAAAGCAATATTTACGAATACCCGGCCGAACTTCTGCAGAATCTCATCCGTTATAAGTCGGATGACATGCTGGGGGAATTGCGAAAGATCACAGGGGAAGATATTGAAATTGAACTGTTGAGATATGAACCGGGTCAGGGCGAACCGGGCGGCATACCCATGCCGCTTCTTATGCCCGGAATCACCGACGGCCGCCATTCTTCACGCCTTGGGATTCAAATTTCTTGAAACGATACATGCCGCGGATGAGCGCATACCCAAAGAAGCGGCGGCATTCAGAGCAAACGCAATATTTGAATTGTTCAGGCGCTACGGCAAAAAAGACCGATGAAAGGTTTTACTCTTGGGCTGTAATATCAAAAAATATTCCGACAACCTGTTCCTTATAATCCTTCCGCCTGTAGCGAAAGGGTTTGAAAACTTTATAGGGGTATGGCTTTACAAGGGGAAAATTACTTTTATTGTGGATGTCGGAACATCCTCCACAGCGGATGCCCTTCTTAACGCCCTTGCTGAAGCGGAAGTAGAACGCCTCGATTATATCTTCTTAACCCACATTCATGTTGACCATGCGGGAGCGATCGGTGAAATCGCCGCCCATTTTCCCGGTACCCCTGTTGTCTGTCACAAGGACGGGATGCCTCATCTTACAGATCCGAAAAGACTATGGGAAGGAACAAAAAAGGCTCTCGGAGGCATTGCGGATGCCTATGGCCCTGTAAAGCCGGTTCCCCCCGACCGCCTTGTCGATGCATTGTTGCTCAATAATGGGCCGGTAACTCCGGTAATGACACCCGGCCATTCCATTCATCATATAAGTTACATTTACAATGACTATCTCTTTGCCGGAGAAGCGGGAGGAGTATATTACCTTCTGCCGTCCGGACGCGGGTACATGAGACCTGCCACACCCCCGAAATTTTTCTACGACCTTGCATTTGAAAGCATTGACACCCTAATTTCAAAAAGCCCCGGAAATATCTGCTACGGCCACCTTGGCTTAAAAGAGAATGCGGTCACGATGTTAAAGGAGCATAAAAAGCAGCTTTATCTGTGGGAAAATATCATAAGAAATGAAATGAGCGAATTCAAGGACGCTGACCTGATTCCAAGATGCATAAGAATTCTGCTGGCAAAAGATGCTTTGCTTACAGGATTTTTCCAAATGGAAGAATATGTAAAAGATAGGGAAAAGATATTTTTTGCAAACAGCATAAAAGGCTTCGTTGATTATATAGGCTTAGGATCCGTTACGAAATAACCATTACATTTCTGACCATTTTGTTAGGAGCCGTTACGAAATAATGATTACATTTCTGACCATTTTGTTACGGCTCCTTATGCCGGTCACGGCTTACGGCTCCTTATGCCGTTTTTGATATCCGGATGACCTCTTTATTTTTTACAGCGGCTCATTTCCGCATACTGATAATCCTTAATCCCTCCAGCGTCAAATCCGGCTCAATTGCTTCAATCGTGTTTGAAACATCAAACATCAGGGGTGAAAGGCCTCCGGTTGCAATTACTTTCGGATTTGTTCCCATTTCGGCTTTCATCCTTGCAACCATCCCGTCAACAAGTCCGGCATACCCGAAAATAATCCCTGACTTCATGCTGTCCGCCGTGTCCCTGCCTATAACTTTCTCAGGGGGAAGGAATATCTCGACACGCGGCAGCTTGGAAGCTTTCATGAAAAGGGCCTCTGCCGCAATCATTATTCCGGGACTTATTGCGCCTCCGAGATATTCTCCCTTTTCAGAGATGGCGTCAAAGGTGGTTGCAGTCCCGAAATCAATTACTATGAGACTTCTTTTATATTTTTCATACGCGGCAACGGAATTGACTATCCTGTCGGCTCCGACTTCCGAAGGATTGCTTGTAAGGATAGGCATGGCAGGATAGGATTTGGCGTCCACCCAGTGGGGAGCATGACCGAGATATTTGCGGCAGAACGAATCGAGGATCGTTACAAGAGGCGGGACAACACAGGAGATTATGGTCTTTCCGATATTTTCAGGATTGATGCAGCCGGTCGCAAAAAGACCCCTTACAAGAACATTGAACTCATCTTCGGTCGTGTTGTGCTCAGTGCGGATCCGCCAGTCCCTTACAAGGTGGCTCCCGTCATAAATCCCCATGACAATGTTTGTGTTTCCGACATCAATTACAAGCAGCATACATATAATCCTTAATCCCGGAGACTTTTGCCCCTTTTCTTTTGTCCTTTTGTGTCCTTCTCCGCCTCACGCCTCACGTTATTTCACTTTGTGCCTCTGTGCCTTTGACCCTTGCTTTTCCATGCCTTTGTCCCTTGTCCTAAACACTCTTTAAAGCATCAATGATTTTAACTGTTGAAACCGTATTTGCGACATCATGCACCCTTATAATGTGCGCTCCTGCCAAAACGGATGCGGCCACAGCGGCCTGGGTGCCGGTCTCGACAGCAGGATCATGAGGCTTCAATTCATTCCCGGCCTTGTCTTTAAGAATCTTTCTTATAAAGGCCTTCCGGGATGGTCCTATAAGAACAGGAACCCCGATATCCGCCAGCTCTTCCAGATTCTTTATCAACAGGAAATTGTGTTCGATCGTTTTCCCGAATCCTATTCCCGGATCAATTATAATCTTTCTCCTGTCTATACCCCTCTTGACAGCCCTCTCAATCGCATCTTTGAAAAAACCTTTAATCTCACCCATAAGGTCGTCATAATGCGGGGAAACCTGCATGTTTTCCGGTGTGCCCTTCATGTGCATCAGGATGACGGGAAGATCATATTTTACCGCAACACCGGCAAGCTCATAATCGGAACGCAAGGCGCTTATGTCGTTTATCATGGAAGCGCCCGCTTCAATGGCCTGCCTTGCAACAACTGCTTTTGTAGTATCGATTGAAACGGGGATTGAAATGCGCCCGGCAAGCTTTTCAATGACGGGAACAACCCGCCTGATCTCATCTTCAGCAGATACTGCCCCGGAAAAAGGTCTGGTGGATTCCCCTCCTATATCAAGAATATCTGCGCCATCTTCCGCAAGCTTTTCGCCCCGGGCCACAGCGGCGTTACAGTCAAAAAATAATCCACCGTCTGAAAAGGAATCGGGCGTAACATTGACGATGCCCATTATGCGGGTGGTATTTCCCAGATCAAGTCTGTGTGAACCCCACTCTATACTGTATGATTTCATCACAAGCACATTTTTTATAAAACATCAAATATGACGGCTTCGTAAAAAGTACAATTTTTTACCACGAAGGGCACGAAGGAGTAAAAAACGAGACCTTCGCATAACCCATGCCAGACACGAATGGGAGATATTCAAAGCTCTCAAAACATGTAATATTTTCTGTTTCTTCTGCTTCGTGTTCTTCGTGGTTTTATAAAACTATTAACTTTTATGATTTTTTACGAGTCCATCAAATATGACGGCATAATCACAGCTTCTACTAGGCTTCCGGAGAACCGTTTGAAGACAGCACAACATCCGGCCTCATGGAGATTATAAGTTCATCCAGCTCTTTTCCCATGACGGTTTCTTTTTCAAGAAGCATTTCCGCCAGTTTATGCAGGACATCCAGGTTTTCATTGAGAATCTGCTTTGCTCTCCCGTATGATTTTCTGATGAGACTGTTTATCTCCTCGTCAATCTTCCTCGCCGTATCTTCCGAATAATCCCTGTGCTGCGAAATTTCACGCCCGAGGAAGATCTGCTCTTCGTTTTTCGCGTATGAGAGAGGACCGAGCGCATCACTCATACCCCAGGCACGCACCATCTGCTGGGCAAGATCGGTAGCCTGCTTTATATCATTGGAAGCTCCGGTGCTGAAGCGGTTGAAAACGATCTCTTCGGCGGCGCGCCCTCCAAATGCAACTGCAATCTGACTTTCAAGCTGGTCTTTGTATCTGAAATCTCTTTCCTCGGGTAAAAACCATGTCACGCCTGCCGCACGGCCCCTCGGGATTATCGTTATTTTGTTGACCGGATCGGTATCCGGCAAAAAGCGGGCTACAAGCGCATGGCCGCCCTCATGATAAGCCGTAGTTTTCTTGTCTTCGTCCTTGATGACCTTCGATTTTCTCTCAAGCCCCATGTAAACCTTGTCCTTGGCATCTTCAAAATCGATCATTTCGACCTTCTCTTTATTCCTTTTTGCGGCGAAGAGCGCCGCTTCATTGACAAGGTTTTCGAGGTCGGCGCCTGAAAATCCGGGTGTGCCCTTTGCAAGAGTAAGAGGCGTAACATCCGGGGCTATCGGCGATTTTTTCATGTGCACCTGGAGGATTTTTTCGCGCCCCTTTATGTCCGGCAGATAAACCACAACCTGGCGGTCAAAGCGGCCCGGTCGCAACAGCGCGGGGTCGAGAACATCAGGGCGGTTTGTTGCGGAAATGAGAATAACGCCTTCGTTTGACTCGAACCCGTCCATTTCAACCAGAAGCTGGTTTAAAGTCTGCTCCCTTTCATCATGGCCTCCTCCGAGGCCCGCTCCGCGGTGTCTGCCTACGGCGTCTATTTCATCTATGAATATGATGCATGGCGCGTTCTTCTTCCCCTGAACGAAAAGGTCCCTTACGCGGGAGGCTCCGACACCCACAAACATCTCCACAAAATCGGATCCGCTTATGCTGAAAAAAGGAACTCCGGCTTCACCGGCAATCGCGCGGGCAAGAAGCGTTTTACCTGTTCCCGGAGGGCCCATAAGAAGCACACCTTTTGGTATGCGGCCCCCGAGACGCGTGTATTTTTTTGGCTCCTTCAAAAATTCCACTATCTCGCTCAGCTCTTCCTTTGCCTCTTCTATGCCGGCAACATCCTGAAAAGTCACTTTTTCGGATGTGTCCGACATGAGCCGTGCGCGACTTTTCCCGAAAGACATCGCCTTCCCTCCGCCCGACTGCATCTGCCGCATGAAAAATATCCATACCCCGATAAGAATTATCATCGGAAGCCAGGAAACAAGCAGGGACATATACCAGGGAGATTCGGAAGGCGGCTTTGCTTTTATTGATACGCCTTTTCCCCTCATGATTTTAATAAGGTCGCTGTCAGGCGGAGCATAAACCTTGAAATGGGCCTTGTTGACATCCGTTACAAACAGATCCTGCCCCTGGATAACAACCTCGCTGACCTTTTCGCTTTCAACCATGGAAATAAATTCCGAATAACTGATGCTGGTTTCCGCAACCTGCCGCTGATTGAAAAGATTATACAACATGACCATCATCAGGGAGATGACGATCCATAAAGTCAGATTTTTATAAAAAGGATTCAATATATTTTACCTCCA
>CAYVMK010000129.1:0-6298 GCA_964452445.1 uncultured Desulfonema sp.
TTCTATAGACTCTCTGACTGTCCCGGACTGCCCTACATAAATCTTAACGCTCGCAGCAGCAAGCGCTTGAACTGCATTGGGGCCGCAATTGCCGGTTATTACAACTACCGCTCCCTTCGATGCCACAAACCGTGCAGATTGAATTCCGGCGCCTCCGCCCAGAGAAATGCTCTCATTATCAAAGGCCTCAAAACTCATATCATCTGTTTCCACAATTATAAAATAGGCACACCTGCCGAAACGCGGATCTACCTGTGAATCTAAATCTTTTCCACTACTGCTTACGGCAATTTTCATCTCTGTTTCCTCCTATGTTTACATTACCTCCTGCCCAAGATAATTTTACTTCTTCCGCCCGGAGCAACCTCTTTAGTCACTTGTTGAAAGCTGCCTTGAAAAGGAGTAAGCTCACTCCTCAAAAAGGATCTTGCGTCTCCTGACCCCATGGTATACATGCGGATATAAAAAAGTACTCTAAGCAGAATGCGCTTCGGAACTTCATGTTCCATCACAAGCGTTCTTCCCCCTGTTTTTAGTACGCGCGCCATTTCAGCAATGGCCTTCCTTCTTTCCTCACTTTTTAGCTCATAGAGAGCATAAGCAAGCGTCCCCACCCGGAATTGATTATCTTTAAACGGAAGCTCCCCCGCTTTGGCCTCGATAAGATAAAGGTTATTCAACCCTGCTTTTATGGCCTTGCCCTTTGCTTTCGTAAGCATCCCCCGCGAGAAATCTACTCCCACCACGGTGCCCTGGTTACCAACTTTTTTTGAAAATTCAATTGCTACCGAACCGGTACCAGTGCAAACATCCAGGACATTTTCTCCGGGATTAACCCCAGCTCGTTCCACCAAATACTTCCGTAAACGGCCTTCCGGATCCCGGGAGTGAACCCTGATTATGAAATCATATACCAGAGAGAACAGGTTATAATAGCGCTTCCGGATATTATCCCTCAACCCTGCTTTAGCTTTTCTTGACATACGTGTTGATTTTTAGCGGCACATAAAGAGGACAATACCTGAGCAGCCCAGTCACAATGGGCATTAATCCTATAACTCCCCACCAGGTTTTAAAATAGATTCCTGCCAGGATAATAACAATCCCAACAATGAAGCGGATAACACGATCAGTCGTTCCAATATTGGGTTGCATAATTACCTCCCTTTGCTTTTAAAGATTACCCTCTTTGCAGACCTTTGTGGAATCATTATCTTTTTCCCTACTCCGCAGGCAATGTACGCTGCCTTGCAGTAGTGCTTAAAAATAGCTACCGCTTTATCTCCAGTGCGGTAAAACGCCATTATTTTATTACTCAGGGCATAAAAATGGTGACATCCAATACCCCCTCACCTCAATCCTCTCCCTCCGTGGGGAGAGGAAGCGGGAGAGAAGGATCCCTCTCCCTGTTGTGGGAGTGAGCATGCGGGTGAGGGGAAAAAGCCAACCATGTGCTGGCATCGCCTTTCTCCCCATGGTTTTCAGCCGCGTAATATACAGATCTCTTTTTGAATTCCATGCGGATTTGTCCGGTACGCATAAGATTGCCGAGGTATTTTGACACCTCGTTGAGATGCATGCCGAATATTTCCGCAATCTGGTCCGCCGTACACGGTCGTCGTTCCAACATGGAAAATATTTCTTCCTGGCTAACCTTTACATGGTCAGCTTCTTTTGCCTTAAACTCCGTAATAACCTCCGCTGTGGGGCAAAACAGATGGACTAACTCCTCCATACGTTCTCCGGACAGGGCTGAAGCAAAGTCCTCTGCCGGTGGACGTACAGCCGTATTGAGTTGGATACGATCCGGAATTATTTCCTTTGCAAAGGCAGCGATTTTTCGAACATCGGCAGGAATCGAATTTATCCCTCCCACCAAAAAAACCTCCAACCACAACTGCCCCTTGAATTGAGAACGGAAAGCCTTTTGTCCTTCAATCAACTGATCAAACTGCAATTGTCGGTGGGGACGATTCACCCAACCGTAAGAAGCCTGATCCCAGGCGCTCAGAGAGATTTTAACTATGTTGGCACAGGCAGCCGCTTCCCGCACCTCTTGAAATTGCAGCATCGTGCCGTTGGTCAGGAGTACAGCAGGAATTATACTTTTTTTGCGTATATATTCCAGAATTTCCCCAAATCGGGAATGAAGCGTTGGCTCTCCGGAACCGGCGAGAGTAATATAGTCTGCATGTCCGTCTCTTTCCAGCCACTCATCAAGTTCCGTGATTACCGCATCCGTTTCGATATATTCTTCCCGGGTGACCGTCTTATTAGTAGTCCGCCCCAACTGGCAGAACACGCAATCCAGGCTGCATGTCTTGTAAGGGGTAAGATCCACTCCCAGCGACCGCCCGAACCGGCGGGAAGGCACTGGGCCAAACAGATATTTTTTATCTTCCATCAGTCAATCTTTCTTACCAACGTGCTTAGGAGCCGTTACGAAATAACCTGTACTTTTTTTGACCCTTTCGTTACGGCCCCTTATGCCGATTACGGCATCCAAATGTTCCGGTTATTTTTGAACGACGGCTTAACGTTTCCTGCTTTACATCTTAGCCTTCTTGGTAAAAGAGCCACCGGTTTTCCGGATAAACCAATGAATCCTATCTTAGGCTCGCCGGGGGTACGAGGAATTTTCAGCAGGCAATAACCACCACCCCTGCCGGTCATAGGGCCTAGTCCCTTCGGTCCTGTTCCGTCATGTCCTGGCATAAACATAATCTCCTTTATTCGTTTGTAAACATTTTATTAACAAATTATTAAAGAATGATGGTTTCCTAAGCAAAAATATTTTCCGGTTTATACGGATGCGCGCCTTCCACAACCTTAGCCCTGGCAGCAAACCGAGTCAGGTCTCCATAAAATATCCGTAGCAATAAATGAGCGTGCCGACCAAAGGGTCGGCGCGCTCACGTAGGATTGGTTCCGACCCGCCCGCCATGCTGCCTGTCTGTACATTATAAGCAGACAGGTTGACAATTATTCCGCTGCGGTTTCGATTTCGGAAAGGCGCTTCTTGAGTAAATTCAGTTCTGCCTCCAAGGCATCGGCCTGATTTTTGAGCGCCTGCTTCTCCATTTCCGGATCGGCTTTCTGATATGGTCCCGGGTATCCATAAAGCGCGGAATACTCGCCGAACCGCATCCATCCCGGAAAGCCGGTAGCATAGAACATGTTTTGCCATCCGCGCCCGCCACGGGCGAATCCTCGGCCCCGCGCACCACGGCCTCTTCCGAAGCCCATCCCAAGTCCACGGCCAGGAACAGGATTTGTATATCCCGGCGCTCCAAACCCTGCGCAGAATCCGGCTGCGCGTCCGGTCATTGCCCCCATTCCCATGGGCCCTGTACCATTTCCTCCTGGCATTGTCGTATCCTCCTTTCTTAAGTATTGATTGCTATTGCCTTGTCATAACGCTTCCGCACTTCGAGCATTTGAGCTCGAAGCAAGGCACACCCAGTTTATGTGGTTCCTTCTGCCCGCATTGCGGGCAAACACAATAACCGTTGGGTCCGGCTGCCAATGGGCCGCCTCCACGACCAGCTCTCCGGCCCCCTTGACCTTGTCCCATTCCACCACCTTGTCCCTTTCCGCCACCTGCACCTCTTCCACGTCCTCTTTTATTCATAGCGATTACCTCCTGATAACTATCACGCATTCTACTAAACCATCTACGTCCACGTCCATAGCAGCCCGGCATGGTAAAAATGTCGCTCTCCACATTACCATGAAGGTAGGCCTGGATAACTTCGTCAAGATTACCCTTTACAAATGGTATTACCCTGATACCATGCGCCATTACTATTTCATGTAAGGGCCGGGAGATAGCTCCACAGACCAGTTCTTGGACCTCGATAGCCGCGATCTGGGCTGCTTTACGGAGGGGGTTATCGTCCAGAGATACTACCTCACGCTTTACGATGACTCCGCCTTCATTGATTTCCATCACCAGCAGCTTTTTGGAAACATCAAACACTGGAGCGATTCGCTCGTTCCATATGGAAATTGCCGTTCTCACATGCCCTCTCCATGCTCTCCCTTACACATATTCATGGGTACCCATCAATACATTAACCCCGGTTTTACTTGTGATAATTTTAGCCATCTCTTCGGAACTCAAATGTGGGCAACCTGGTTTGGCGTTGACCAGGCAACTTGACAGGCGGATCTCATCCGGCTTTATTTCCGAGAGCTTGATAGCCATTACGATATTTGCGGCTAGGTTTCTTCCCGGACAGTTACACTTGACAAACCCGACCACCTGGACCGGCTCTCCAAATTTTCCCTCACCCAAAGCAGCAGCTTTCAAACAGCGCCACTTGCCAGGGCAGCCGTAACCGCTGTCCATATAAGCTCCGCATCCTACCAGTAATACTTTTTTCATGATTGCCCTCCCATAGTCAATCTTGATATCCTCGCCTCAGAACGCCGCCGCTGATCAGCAGATTAAAACGACCCGGCGAATTTCACCTTCCAAGCTTCTGCAACGCCTGTTCCGCAGCAATCGCGATCGGCTCAGAGCTGGGCTCGGAGGAGCAATCCGGATTTCCAGCGCACATCAAAGTAGTTAGATCAGGTATGGTCTTTTCTCCCAGGATCAAGGCGTTGATCGTATCAATCACCTTTGCTGGCACCGCATCATCGCTTATGATCTGTCCACCGATGAGCTTCTTGCTTTTCTTGTCGAACACCAGCTTTATGGTCCAGGGCTTTTTGCCGGGGATCATGCCGTGCTTGCTCCTGGAGTCAACAGTGGCGCACACCGGCTCGAAATTTTCCTGACGGGCCTGCTCCTCGGTCAGGCCGGTAGCCGCGATGTACTTGTCGAACAGCCTCACCACGCTGTTGCCAAGCACTCCAGGAAAGGGAATCTCGTATCCAGCAAGCCTCTTAGCAGCCAAACGCCCCTGAATGACCGCCGGGCCGCGCAACTGAATGGATGCCTGTCTCTTGGTGACGAAGTGATGATTCTCAATGCAGTCGCCCGCTGCGAGCACATCCGGGTTGGACGTCTCCAGGAACTGGTTCACCTTGATGCCGAACCCGCCCAGTTCGAGGCCCATATCTCTGGCCAGCTCCAAGTTCGGCCTTGTTCCCACGTTCATGAAGACCATGTCCGCTTCGATGCTTTCACCAGAAGCCAACTCCACTCCCGAAACTCGCCCGTTTTGGCCCAGGATCTTCGTTACCTTTTCGCCCATCCTCATGTCCAAGCACTTATCCGCCAAGTACTCCTGCAACTTGGCCCCCAACTCCGGGTCGAGCATCAGAGGAAGGGGATGTCCCAAAAGCTCGATGATGCTTATATCATACTTGCCGGATTGGTATTCCATGAGAAGCGCAGCCAACTCCAAGCTTATGAACCCCGCTCCTATGAACGCCACCTTCCGGGGCCTTTTTTCATCCAAGAACCTTCTTATCTTCTCAGCATCATCAAGTGAGCGGAGGGTAAAGACTCCTTCCAATTTACTCCCCTCTATGGGCGGAACAAAAGGCCTTGCTCCAACTCCCAGGATCAGCTTGTTATAATAGAGTTCTCGACCGTCGGATAACCTGAGTTTCTTGTCGCTAACGTCCACGCTTTCCACCCGCTGGGTGATCAAAGTGATGCCGTTGTTCATGAACATCTTGTCCGAGTTGACAATGGATTCTCCGGTGACCAGACCGGCCACTACGTGCGGAAGCGCTCACCGCACAATGAAGGTCTTCTCCTCCCGGATCACGGTCACCTCCACGTCCGGCATGAGCTTTTTCGAAAGCATGGCCGCGGGACCGCCCACACCGCCGCAACCGATAATCACCAATTTCTCATCCTTTTTCATGAATTCACCTCCCTGCCGAAGAACCAAGCAAGCATGATGCCATAATTGATAGGGGGGACGGAAAAGACATAATGATAAGATAAATCAGACTATTAAGCTGAAGGGAGCTTCTGGTCAGCCGATAAGATAGGTCTCTAAAATAAGAATGTATGGTAACTTTATAGTCGCTAAATCAATACTCTATTTGAAAGACTTTTTACAAGAACGCCCGTCTTGTTCAGGCAAAATTATGTCTAGTTCCTTGATCTTGCGAAAGAGGGTGCTCTTGTGGATACCCAGTTCCCGCGCAGCGGCCAAGCGGCTCCCTGCATTTCGCTCTAGGGCAGAGCGGATGATCTGGGCCTCCATTAGCTCGCGGGCATTGCGCATATCGGAAGAGGCATATCCCGATGCTCCGTGCGCGGTCAATTCCTCCGGCAGATGCCCGATGCCGATAAGATATCCACTGCACATGATAAAGGATCTCTCAATTA
>CAYVMK010000130.1:0-6285 GCA_964452445.1 uncultured Desulfonema sp.
GATTGAGACTTACCGCTTGATTTATTTTTTTGGTAAAATACGGTACTCTTCAGCAATTAAGTCTGCCTTAAAATCTCCGATTACTTTATCTCGAAAAAATACAGAAATACCTTTCTGCCTTTCTACGCATAGTCCATACCCAGTCAGGACGATATATAAGGCATTTTCATATACAGATTCCAGAAATCCATCACCAAGCTCATTATAAGTTTCATAAAAACTTTTAAGAATAATTTCTGTTATTTCTTTGTATTTAAATCTATCTGCGTTCATCTGTGTGAATCTGTGGCTGAATAGTTACGAAATAAGTAACTGATAAGTTTTTCGGTTAAGCTTCTGATATAAAGGGCGCCCCTCAGTCGTTCCTTGCAAATGGCCGGAAATTGATATAGAAGATTGCTATGATATTTCAATTTGACATATAAATTCCAAATGAAACAAATATCGGAATATGGCAAAGAGCAAAAAATGACCTGATCTAATAAGTAAAGGTATGGCTTTGATAGATGACATAATATGGTTAGACAGCATTGTCGATAAACTTGCGTGGAAACATAATGTAATGGCGAGTGAAGTTGAGAATGTCTTGACAGGCAGATGCAGGATATTTAAAAAAGAAACAGGGAAGATAGATGGTGAACATTTGTATAATGCGCTGGGGCAAACGAGACAAGGGCGTTATTTATCGATATTTTTTATAAAAAATTAAATAATAAGATTTTAATAATTACTGCACGGGACATGAACCGGAAAGAAAGAAAGAGATATGGGAAAAAGTAAAATAAAAGAAGACATGTCGATTTATGAAGCTTCTGCATTCTGGGATGAACATGACTTTACCGAATTTGATGATGTTCAGGAAGTAAAAGATATTAAATTTCATCTAATAAAGAAAAAGTATGTTGGGTTGGACCCGAATATATACTCGAAGATCCGGAAGCAGGCTCGAAAATTACAAATAACCGAGGATGCATTGATCAATGAGTGGTTGCGTGAAAAAGCCGAAGCATAGTTCAAGCTACTTTTGATTCTTCATTCTTCACCATTTTTATCTCTGTGCCTTTAATGACATTGTAACTATTCAGCCACAGATTCACACAGATGAACGCAGATAGATTTAAATACAAAAAAATAAGTAACTACTGAGGTGGGTAGGCTGTAGGCTGAAGGCTGTTAGTTACGCATTATTTCCTCCTACAGGCTAACTGCCTATAGCCTATCAACCTGGGCAGTTACCCTGTCTTTATGAGATCCTTGCGGATGGTATCCGGATAGTATAAGATGTGCTCCGAATCATTGGAATTACAATGTTTCATATGTCTGGCGAAGGAGGTATGTACCATGGCTACAGCCGTAAAGTATAAAAAAGAGATCATGAATTTAACCAAAGACTTGCCTGAAAATGCGCTTAAAGAATTAATCGATTTCGCCGAATTCTTGAAGGCAAAAAAAGAAGACACTGCCTTTATGCAGGTAGGAGACAGCGCTACATTTATCAGAAAGCTCAGGACAGCGGAAGCGAAAAGAGTCAAGACCGGAAAGATATTCATTGAAGAGCTTATGGAATGGCAAAAGTTAAGATCTTAGTAGATACGGATATTATTATTGATTGCCTCAAAGGAGTGAAATCAGCCAGAGACCTTTTCAGGTCTGATGCTGTTGACATTTATTGTTCAATCCTCAGCAGGAAAGAGCTTCTTTCCATGCCGGGGCTTCGTGATGCAGAAAGAAAAAGAATTGCGGAGTTGCTGTCAAGAATAAGGGTATTGAGGATTGGTAGCGGAATACATTCAAAATATATGCAGCTTTTGTCCCTCTATGGGGAAAGGCAGGCGTCAATGGTCGATTATATCATAGCGGCAACAGCATGGGCCAAGAATTTTCCGCTGATGACGCGGAACAGGAAACATTTCAAGCATATTAAAGAAATAGAACTCTGTCCGGTTTATGAAGACGACAAATGACACGCTATACTTTTGTAATTTGCTCTTTGCTCTCCGTTTCCGCTCGTCCCGAGCGAGGCGGTAGATGCGGAGAGAGCTTCAAAAACTTAACAGATTCCGGATAATGACATTGTAACTATTCAGCCACAGATTCACCCCCGTTGAACCGAAACAGCGAGCGCATTCCCCGCTGCTTGCGGCGTGGTTAGCGAGCAAATTAAAAGCAGATTATATTCCTTACGGTCGAAGATTCCCCGCCCGCTCTGCGGCGGGGAACTTCAATTTCCTGTAGGGAACCCTATTCAACAGGGTAAACGCAGATATGCGCATTGATTAACCAAGGTTTTTTAGACAGGTTTAAACTGCCCTTGTGTAGTCTCGAAACAGGAATCATATCCACTCTATTGTGGCAATGTCCTTTACCTTCCTGAATTCCGGATTTCCAGTAATGATTGATGCTGACAATTTCATAGCCGTGGCGGCGGCGAAACAATCTGCGTATGATATGGCAAATTTGGCTTTGATTTCGGAGGCATTCATTATAATTTGACAAATTATTTTTATATTAGTACGAATTACTTATTCAGAAAGACGGAGGTATAAAATATGAAAATATCTGAACGAGGACAAATTACTGTCCCCAAGCCGCTTCGCGATCGATTTGGTCTGTATAAGAATGTTGAGATTGAAATTATTTCGACAAAAGAGGGTATTTTAATTCAAAAACGCAGTCGCAGTAGACATCCTGTTGATTCGGTATACGGTATTCTCGGGCAACCTTCTGATACTGATACATATATTGAAGAGGTTAGGGGAAGATGATTACTGCTGTTGATACCAATATCCTCCTGGATGTTTTCCTTCCGGATAAAAAATTTGCTTCAGATTCTTCGAAACTTTTAAAATTGGCATACGACGAAGGGGCGTTGGTCATCTGCGATATAGTTTATGCTGGACTTGTTCCCCAATTTGAGGAGAGATCCATACTGGACAGCACACTGACAACCATAAATGTATCTTTGTCATCTGTAGATAAAGATGTTGCATTTCTTGCCGGGGAAAGATGGAAAGTTTATAGAAAGTCGGGTGGGGAAAGAAAACGAATTATTACGGATTTTCTCATAGGCGCACACGCTATGGTCAAGGCAGAACGTTTCCTCACTCGAGACAGGGGTTTCTATAAATCCTGTTTTCCTGATCTTAAAATATTTTCTCTGTAATCGGTCAGTCTGATCCGGTTGGATATTTCAGTTGAATAAGTATTATCTGGGAGAAGTTAGCTGTGCTGTTGATGGTAAAAGAGGGTTGAATCTTGAATGTTTTGTTCGTTTCCGATGTTTCGATTGCTGAGGTGATTGGCGGAGCGGAGCGGGTTCTTTATGAACAGACGACCCGGCTGGCCGCCAGGGGACATGATGTTCACATCCTGACACGCAGGCTGCCTTCGCACCGGTCGGAGAACGATTATTGAAGTCAACTTTGCCTGATAAAACGAGATCGGCGATTCTGATTGTTTTGATCGCCGGTATCGGGGATATGGTCCTCGCCTCAAAAAGTATACGAGCCATAAGAAACGGTTGCCCGGATGCCGCAATTCACCTGCTTACCAGCACGGATGCGGCATCCCTTGCAGGGAATTACCAGTACATCGATTATGTCCATGCCTTTCCTATCCGAGAATTGCGCAAAGATAAGAAATATCTTTTCGATATTATCGGAATCATTCGCGATTTAAGAATGACAAGGTTTGATTTGGTACTGAACCTTTATCGGGCGGGTTCTATATCCGGGGCAGTGAAGATGGGGCTCCTTTTTTCGATGCTCAAGGCTAAAGGCAAACTCGGCCATGACAAATACGGTTTCGGGTTGTTTCTAACTAAAAAGGTTCCTGCCGCGACATTTGAGGGACGCCATGTCGCCGATGCGATGATGGAGATCGCATCTATAGCCGGAGGTATTCCGGATGAGAAAGGCATTGAGGTGTTCCGGAGCCCCAAAATTAATGCCAAATGGGACACATTCTTTGCGCAGGCGGAGGGAAGAAATCTTGTGGGGATCAATCCGGGCGGCGACAGAGAAAATCGCCGCTGGGCTCCGGATTACTTTGCTGCCGTAGCAGAGGAGATCATCAAACGATTCGATGCTAGGGTAGTTCTTTTGGGCGGACCGGCGGAAAGAAATACAGCCGCATTCATTGAAAGCAGAATCCATGCCGCTGTTTCAAATCTTGCCGGGAGGACATCCGTTGATGAGCTTCCCTACCTAATCAGCCGTTTTGATCTGCTGATTACCAATGATAGCGGTCCCATGCATATTGCAGCCGCTACAAAAACGCCCATCGTAGCGATTTTTGGCCCGGAAGATCCAAAGCTCTTTGGGCCTTACACGACTCCTGATCTTTACCGGATCATTTATAAACCCATGCATTGCCGGCCTTGTGACAAAAAGAATTGTAAATCGCCGCTCTGTTTAGATCAGATCACACCGGATGATGTGCTGGTGGCATGTGTAGAGATGCTGGATACAACAAAAGGAAGTAAATATGAGGAGCTCATAAGATCTGTAACCGGCAGTATCAGTTTAGATGGAGAGGATAATGCTGTTGGAGCAATACGCTGCCTCCGAGGTCAGTTGTAATTAATGTGGTATCTGGGAAAACAATTTTCCGGGAGTTATGCAAAGGTCTCAGAAATCCAAACAATTATGAGGAGATAGCACTTTATTTAAATAGTTTCGATTCAAATCGAAACTATTTGACAATAACTTCGATTTGATTTACGGTTTATGTATGGACGCAATTTATTACGCATTGAATCCCTGGTGGGAGAGGAAAAAAATCGATACCGGCATAGACCGGGACATCTATCTGAACCATATTTCAACGTATCTTCAACGAAAACAAATTGAAGTCTTCATCGGCAGCAGGCGCACAGGCAAGACGACCCTGATGAAGCAGATTATCAATACCCTTTTAACAGCCGGTATTATTGAGAAAGATATTTTCTATCTTGCCCTGGATCACCCTGTCCTGTCCGGCGTCCGGATATCGGATCACCTCAGGAACTTCCGGAAACAATTCATGCATGACCGCGACCGGAAATTGTATCTGTTTCTCGATGAAGTTCAGGAAACTCCCCAATGGGAGGCGGAACTCAAAGCCCTTTACGACTTGGAACCGCTGAAGATTTTCTGCACCGGCTCCACATCATCGTTGCTGACGAGACAGAATGGTAAACTGACCGGCAGGCAAATCGTCAACACCATGTTTACCTTAAGTTTCCTGGAATATATTCAGTTTAAGGGCGGGGCTCCCAGCCTCTCCGAAGATTATAAATACGAACAATTGGCAGAGGACTATCTGAGCATCGGCGGCTACCCGGAACAGGTTCTGAATCCATCCCAGGAATACATGGTCAACCTGCTGGAGGATATTCTTGCCCGTGACCTGACTCGTCTTCATTCCCTGAAAAAGCCTTATATCCTTAAAGATTTGTTAAGATTAATAAGCGCGTCGGTGGGAGCTCGAACCAGCTACAACAAACTCTCGAAGGTGCTCGGCCTGTCTGTCGATACGGTTAAGGAGTATATCCATTATCTGGAAACGGCTTTTCTTGTTAAGCCATTGGAGAAATGGACGACATCCTGGTCCGAAAAAGTCTATGCCCAGAAGAAGATCTATCTTTGGGACAATGGCGTTAAAACGCTGCTGACCGGTTCCGGCGATACAGGAAGCAGAGCAGAGAATGCCGTTTTTATGGAACTGCTGAGAAATAATATGACCTGCGGCTATTATGCGGAAAGTGAGCGAGAGGTTGATTTCGTCACGGGGATCAACACAAATCCCCTGCCGTTGGAAGTCAAATATCTGGATCGCTTTGACCGGCAGGATAAACGATATTCCGGCATCCGGCTTTTTTTAAACCGATTTCCATCTGTTAAACAGGCGCTGGTAATCACAAAAAATGTGGAAACAACAGTGACGGCCAATAATATTGTCATTCATTCGATCCCTTTGTGGAAATTTTTGTTGGATGCGCCGGCTGTTTTTTCAGACCTTCAGGCGGCGCGTGTCGAACTGCTTCAAGGTAAGTAATGAGAGAAATCCCCGTTTTGCTCTACCATAATGTCGGCGACTATCCTGTGGAAATGATGGAAGACGGCATTTCTCCGCAGGCATTTGCGCGTCAAATGAAGTTTCTCTCTGAGAATGGTTATCAGATAGTCACCCTCGATGATGCTGTGGGTCACCTGGCCGGGACGAAGCGAGAGGTTTGAAAAACTTCCCAGATTATGGATAATGACATTTTTATAATTTTTTAAAAAATATCAGTCAGGAGAATAC
>CAYVMK010000131.1:0-6267 GCA_964452445.1 uncultured Desulfonema sp.
CAATCAACTGGCTTTTGAACCACCAAACATATCAAGAACTCGGTACTCTCAAGTAAGGTACTAACGTTGCATAAAATTCTTGATTTTTAGCATCACCAAAGATGGCCTCCTGGGAGCCTCGACCATTATGGAATAATACTATAGTCTTGGCAGATTCGGACTTGTTGGTCACAATGACCTTGTAATCGTAATTAAAATCCCGTGGCTCAAACAGGTGCAACTGCATAGGGCCTTTATGCTGCTTTTTGGTTTTCTTTCGAGTGAATATGAAACGAAAGGCGCTATCCCATGATTTGGGTTTCCATTCAGTTTCAAAAGCGGTGGTCTCCTGGATTCGGTTGATTATTTGTAAGATAATCGCTTTATACCACAATCCACGGGCTTCCGAAAGCTTTTTACTTCTCTTATTATCACTTTTTTATGCAACTACAGGGTTTACAGGAAATACGGGGAAATCGTTTTGAAAAACTGAAAGGGAAAAGACAAGGTCAACAATATAGCATACGAATAAATGATCAATACCGGATTTGTTTTAAATGGGAAAAAGAAAACGCGGTAGATGTCGAGATTGTCGACTACCATTAAAAATATGGGCCTTCAGAAAAGAGTTGGCGATCCTATATAATTCGAGGATTCAAGGATTCGAGGCAAAGGTAAGCCTTTAACTCCAGAGGAATATAGGAGCGGTTGAATAACATATTAAAATGAAGCTTAAATCGAAACTTCCGGATATCGGAGTAACTATCTTTACCAGGATGACTGCGCTTGCAAACGAATGGAATGCGATCAATCTTTCGCAGGGATTCCCCGATTTTGATGTTGACCCGGAACTGACAGGGCTGGTGTATAAATACATGCAAACCGGATTCAACCAGTATGCCCCCATGCAGGGTGTCATGCCGCTTCGCGAAAGGGTAGCCGAAAAGACTTTCAGATTGTACAAAGCCTCATATGACCCTGCAACGGAAATAACGGTTACTTCCGGAGCTACCGAGGCTTTGTTTGCGGCAATCGCAGCGGTTGTGAACAAAGGAGACGAGGTGATAGTTTTTGAACCGGCATTTGATTGCTACGTTCCCGCCGTACTCTTAAACGGCGGCATCCCAAAGTACATCAAAATGAAACCGCCTGATTACAGTATTGACTGGGAAGAGGTCAAAGACGCGGTATCGGATAGAACAAGGCTCATGATATTAAACTCGCCGCATAATCCTACGGGTTCCGTTCTCTTGAAAGAGGACATTTCATCTCTCCGGGAAATTATCCTGGAAACGGGAATACTTATAATCAGCGATGAAGTATACGAGCATATAATCTTTGACGGCATTTCTCATGAAAGCATGGCAAGATATCCGGATCTGGCATCCAGGAGTTTCGTAATCAGCTCTTTCGGTAAGACATATCATACGACCGGATGGAAGGTGGGATACTGTCTTGCTCCGAAAAGCCTTTCCGCCGAATTTCAGAAGGTGCACCAGTTTCTGACATTTTCCACGAATACTCCTGTCCAGTATGCATATGCCGAATTTCTTACAAATGAGAATGCTTACCTCGGCTTATCCGGATTCTACCAGGAAAAAAGAGACAGGTTCTTATCCCTTCTGAAAAACTCCCGGTTCAAACCGGTTCCATGCAGGGGAACATATTTTCAAATGCTTGACTATTCATCCATATCGGATGAACCGGATACAGTCTTTGCAAAGCGGATTACGGTTGAACACGGTGTTGCCTCAATCCCCCCGTCCGTATTCTATCACCGGAATGATGACCACAAGACACTTCGTTTCTGTTTTGCTAAAAAAGACGAAACACTCGAAAAAGCAGCGGAAAAATTATGCGGGATTTAAAGGTTACACTTATACAGACTTTCCTTTTCTGGGAGAATATCGAATCGAACCTCTCCTTATTCGATAATAAGATCGACGGCATCAGGGATGAAATGGATCTTATAGTTCTTCCCGAGATGTTCACCACAGGATTCAGCATGAATGCGAAAAAGCTTGCCCAGGATATGGGAGGCACATCGGTTAAATGGCTGAGGGAAAAATCCCGCAGCAAACAGACCGATATAACAGGCAGCATGATCATCAGGGAGAACGGGAAATATTTCAACCGTCTGTTATGGGCAAAGCCGGACGGAACCCTTTCATATTACGACAAAAGGCATCTCTTCAGGATGACCGGAGAAGAAAAGGTTTACAGCGCCGGTGATAAAATTATTACGGTTGAATTGAAAGGTTGGAGAATCAGGCCGTTTATCTGTTATGATTTGCGATTTCCGTGCTGGACAAGAAATTTCGACAAATCCTATGATGTTGCGGTATTTATTGCAAACTGGCCTGAAAAGCGCTCCTGTCACTGGAAAACCCTGCTTGCGGCAAGGGCGATCGAAAACCAGTGTTACGTCATAGGTGTAAACCGGGTGGGAGAAGACGGAAACGGCTATTATCACAGCGGTGATTCCTCCGTGATCGATCCTGCCGGAAATATCATTTTCAGAAAACAGGACGAAGAATCTGTTTACACGGCTTCGCTATCCTATCCGGTTTTGCAGGAATACCGCAAATCCTTTCCGGTCTGGATGGATGCAGATGGATGCGGACTGAAATGATCGCAACGGAGCTTGAAAGAAAAATTCTTCACGGCCTTGCCTTCGAATGGGAAAACGCCTTCTATCTTCTTGATTCGAAATACCGCAAATTAATCCGGATGCCTGCGTTCAGCCTGAAAGATATGAAAAGAAGGCTGGGATACTGGTCGGGCGAAAAAAAAGAGATCTGCATAAACCGGGAATTTGCATTATCCGGCAACTGGGATTCTGTAAGGAGAATATTACTTCATGAAATGGCTCATCAGCTTGCCGAACAGGCTTTCGGCGCCCAAGCCGAAACTCCGCACGGTCCTTTATTCAGGAAAGCCTGTTATCTCTTAAGGGCTGATTACAGGGCTTCTGAAAACTACATTCCCGATGAGGAAAACTCTGTAATAATGCAGCGGATCAGGAAACTTTTTGCTTTAGCCGGGAGCAGTAACCGGAATGAGGCTGAATCTGCCATGCGAAAAGCCCATGAGCTGTCGGCAAAATACAATATCGATATCCTTTCTAAAAACACTGCAAGGAATTTCATAAGCGTATTCGCCGGAACTCCGGCTCTCAGACATCCGCGGGAAGAATATGATCTTGCCCGGCTTATAAGGGAATATTATTTCGTCTGGACCATCTGGGTTCCGGCATATGTCATCGAAAAAGAAAAGATGGGACGCGTGCTTGAATTAAGCGGGACCCCCGATAACATATCCATAGCCTCTTATGTCTATGATTTCATCAGGCGCTGCATTGAAAACAGGTGGGTTGAATACAACAGGGACAACCTGCTGAATCGTTATCGGAAGACAGATTTTGCATCAGGCATAATAAGAGGTTTTACCGTAAAATTGAAATCAAACGGCGGAATAAAATCTCATGCAGGATATGGACTGATAAAAGCTGAAGACCCCCTGCTGAAAGAATATGCAGAATACCGGTATCCGCATACCGTCACAATTTCGAGAAAAGGCTCAAGCTGCGACAGGAATGTTCTTCAGGACGGAATAAATATCGGTAAAGAGCTTGTAATCTCAAAAGGGATAACAAGAAAAGGCTCGGAAAAAATGCTTCTTCCTGGATGCTGAATCCGGCGATAAAAACTCAAAATTGAAGCTCCCCGCAGGCAGCGAAGAATGCGCTCGCTGTTTCGGTTCAAAATTATAACAGTTTATCCGCTTGAAGTATAATCTTTGCGATTACAAGGTCTTCAGGTACGGTAATCTTGATGTTGTTTATGCTTCCTCTTATTATTCTTACCTTTTCCCCAAGCATTTCCACCAGGGATGCGTCATCGGTTCCTCTAAATCCTTCTTTTCTTGCGCTGTCGTGGGCTTTTTTTATAAGGTTGTAGTCAAAAGCCTGAGGTGTCTGGGCAAGCCATACGGAATCCCTTTCAAGGGTTTTTTCAATATATCCGGAACCGTCTGCAAGTTTTAATGTGTCGGATGCGGGCAGGCCGAGGACGCATGCCCCGTGCAAAACAGCCTCTCGTATGCATTTTTCAATGCTTGAAGGGTTTACAAAGGGGCGGACTCCGTCGTGTATCACAACCGTGCTTTTTTTTTCATCCACAGCCAGAAGGCCGTTATAGACCGAATCCTGCCGTTTTAAACCGCCTGCAACAGGAGTGATTTTTTTTTGTATGCCGGCGGGATTGATTATTTTCTCCATGCAGAACTCGATGTCACCGGAGGGAACAACCAGGATAATTTCATCGATAGAAGAGCACTTATCAAATGCTTTGAGAGTAATTGAAAGCAAAGGAACGCCCTCAAGCTCAAGATATTGCTTGCGGGTCGTACAGTTCATTCTAACGCCTTTTCCTGCGGCCACTATAACTGCATAAACCATAGGTATTACTTGAGGTATTTAAGCTCCTTCGGAAGGGGAATGCCTTTCCCCATAGTATCTTCGCCGTAATTGACGCCTGCAAGAATTTCTATGTCTTTCAAGGCGCGCGTATCGCCTTCAAAGGTAACCTTGTCTATTTTCTCTTTCTGGATCTTTCCTCCGGCCCATTGTATATCAAGTACATTGCTTGCATCAAACCTGTCCGCCCTCACACATAGTTCGACCTGGCCTCCGAAATGCTGCACAATTTTGGCGACAAGAAGGCTCGGCCTGCTGTGAAAACCGAGGGATACGGGAATTCCGACTGTAACCGACGAGCGTTCAATATTCTCATTCAGTATCTCTTTTGCAAGATCTTTCCCGTTTGATAAAAAATGGCACACATAATAGAGGCAGTAATTGATCGTGCGGTCGAGAAGGATATCTGGATCAACAATCAGTGAAAGTCTTTCCTGGGTTTTTTTGTAAATGCTCTTGTAACCGGCATCGTGGAGATGCCTTTCGTAAAAATGAAGGAGCCTGCCGATTATCTGGAGAAGATGAAAGACGACTGAAAAAAAGCCGCGGAGCTGCTTTAATTTCCTGTTCCCGAATTCGTATCCTCCATGTATCACATAGGTATCGAAAGAAGACTGAAGATTGTGAACCAGCATTTCAAAACGCCTTATTTCAACCTCATTTATCCTGTCCGGAACAATTGCCGGTATTTTATCGATATCATACGGTTCGTCAAAAGCGTAATGGTCAAAGCTGGCAGCGATATCCAGGAATTCACTTGCTATTTTTACTATATTCTCCTTCTGCTGGTCGCTGTTTTCATCGTCAATATCATATTCGAGTTTTTCACCAGTCGATACGCCTGGAAAATCGGCGGGACTGAACTTTTTCCTTGGGATCGGAATACCGAGGCGGCCGGCCTCTTTGATTATCTCAGGAGCCATCTTTAAAATGGTTTCGGTAAAGAAATCCAGGGTGGCCTTCCCTTCTTCCCTGAAGTTCCCAAGCACAGGCAGGTCATAGAAATCAAGCCGGTTTAAAATATGCCTCTGCGAATAACAGCCAAGGCTCAAATGCCTTGCCGCTGCTGAGAGCTCTCTGTAATAGTACCAGTTCTTGCTGTTTTTTGCCCCGTGAAAATCGAGAAAATCCTCAAGAAGCTGCGAAGAAGAGATAAAAGCAGAAAAGAACTTTTTAACAAGGAGCCGCTTCGGATCTTCCAGGCTTAAAAGGGAGGAGCAGCATTTAAGATAGTCGTAAGAGAATATCCCGACCTTTTCGGCAAAAGAGCCGTCTATGGTATTTTCCCGCAATTGCATAGCTGTCAATAATATCCTTCATTAATTCCAGGAATCGCGGTGCTGACTTCGTCAGCACCGCGATTATATGTGCTTCCTGCGTTTCATAAATTCATTGTAGTAAAACTTTGACTCTTCCCCGGCACTCAGAGCAACCCTGTTAAAAGTCGAAGTGTCATAATGCGGCTTGTAACAATTCCGTCTTCATCGATTTCTTCACCGTCAAATTCCGGGTTCGTTGGGGTTTCTACGTTTAGAATTCACCACCTTTCGATTTTGTCTAGCAAATCAATCATTTCTTTAAACAAAGGTGGCAGATTATGCTTCGGTCCCTTTAAACAGAGTTCCTCCCTGAAACCCCCGCCGATGTCTGGCTGGCTGGCCCTCGGTGCCGCACCGCATAACACCGTGTCTCGCGGTGGGTGGTTTACTTCGGAGACACCGGTTGGTCAGGAGTGACACCGTATTTGCGTTTCCTGGCCCTGCCCCACCAGCAGCCACCGAAAGTGATGGCCAGCTCGATGTTCTGGACGA
>CAYVMK010000132.1:0-6241 GCA_964452445.1 uncultured Desulfonema sp.
TTTCTCCGTTCCCGGTGTCTATTTTTGGTCAGGAGGGGGATGTGGCTGGCCGACATAAATTGAATCCTGGAACTGAGAAAGAGGCACGTTTTTAAATTCTGAAAGATGCCTTTTGGCTGTTTCAACCGCATCCGCTTTATCGCCTGCCGCCATCAGAATTTCAACACGGTTGCATGTCGAAAACAAAACGACTTCATTCACGGAAGCCGATTCTTTAATTGCATCAAGCATTGCGACCGCTTCTTCTTTTGAAACAGCAAGGCGCTCCCTTATTTCAACCGGAGCGGTTTTATGATTTAATCCAAGAAGTATTATTTCAACCATATATATCAAACATAGGACTTATTACAACCGATGAGAACACGTCATCGTGTAAATATTCCGTGATGACCTTTTAAAAGAAAATTCACGCCGACAAAAGTAAACAAAACAACAGCAAACCCGATTACGGCCATCGTGGCGGCTTTTTTACCCCTCCAGCCGACAGTAAGACGTCCGTGAAGAATCGCCGCATACAACAGCCATGTAATGCCGGACCAGACCTCCTTCGGATCCCAGCTCCAGAATCTTCCCCAGACCGACCTGGCATAAATAAATCCGGTAATAAGCCCTATCGTAAGAAGGGTAAAACCGGTTGCGATACAGGCATAACCGGCGCTGTCAAGAAGATCGAGCGAAGGAAGGCGTTTATAGAAAAACCCATGCTTTTTTGTCTTAATCGCATTTTCCTGAGCTATATAAAGAAGCCCGGCTCCGCAAGCCAGGGCAAAAGCCGCATGGCCCACAAAAATTGAAACCACATGCGCTATAAGCCAAACACTGTTGAAAATGGTCCGGGTTTCAACAATTTTGCCGGGCACAAGAAAAGATGCCACAACGCACACAGCAGCAAGAAGAGCGGCATATCCGCCAAGCACTTTTACCCTAAACTTGTATTGAAAAGCAAAAAAAACCCCGGCAACAGCCCAGCCTGCAACAAGAAGTGTTTCATGCAGATTTCCGACAGGTATCTGCCCTGTTTTTGCATAATAATAGCCTATCATAACTGAATTGCACAAAAAGCCTGTTGCCAGAAAAACCTGGCCTATCCTGTGAAGATACTCTTTCTGGAAGAAAAGAAACAAAATGTATCCGACCGAGCTCAGGACGTACAACAAACTGGTTACAGTAATCAGGTTATCCATCTGTCACACCGTTTTATATATTAACCCGGTTTTAATTAGTGTCCATCCGGAAACAAAGCTCGGACACAGTTGAGTTTCCAATTCGGAAATAGGCAATTTTGGGCAAGCTCAAGGAAATCAAGGGATTGCGCGGAGGCATACGCAATGTATGCCGCACAAGAAATCCCGCAGATTGACACCGAGATCGCACAAAAGGGCCATTTCCGAATGGAAACTAATTACTCTTCCTGCCCCATCAAATCCATATAGCCATATCCTTCGCCAAGCGCTTCAAAAAGAACAGTATCAATCTTATCCGCATCATTGTTCTTTATCAATTGTACAATATCCTTATTTATAAGCTTTTCAAAAAGAGGCTTATGCGCTTCAGGCTCATGGCTGTTGCTTAGAAGTTTTTTTCTGATCGCTCCCATTAATTTCAAAAAATCAGCGTATTCAACACCGTATTGTTTTTCGAGATCTTTTCTGATCTTTTTTGCAAAAGCAGGGCTTTTGCCTGAAGTCGATACTGCTATTACAAGATCTCCCCGTTTAACAAGCGCGGGAAGAATAAAGTTGCAGGCCTCGGGGTGGTCCGCAATGTTGCAAAGCGTATTAAATTTTCCCGCATCCCGGCTTACCTGCCGGTTAAGCTCTTCATCATCGGTTGCGCATATGACAAGAAACATCCCGCCAAGGTCTGCTCCGGTATAGGGGCGTCTCTTCAGCGCAATTGTTCCCGATTCCGCAAGACTTAATAATTTTTCACCCGCCTCAGGGCTTACGACAGTGACAAAAGCTCCGCATTCAATCAGTGTCATGACCTTGCGCGTTCCAACATCCCCGCCTCCGACTACAAGGCATTTTCTGTTTCGTATATCAAGATTAACCGGATAATATCTCACTCCGCTCCCTTTCGCGTGCTTAGGAGCCGTTACGAAATAGATAGTGCATTTCAGACTATTTCGTTAGAAGCCGTTACAAAATAACAATTACATTTCTGACCATTTTGTTACGGCTTCTTATGCTGGTCACGGCTTACGGCTCCTTATGCCGTTTTTGATATCCAGATGACTACTTTTATTTTTTTACAGCGGCTCAGCGCTCTTTGCCGCAAGGCACACCTTCATTAAATCCCTGGCCAAAATCAGCAGACACTGATAAGTTCTCCTGCATTGCTTTTCAATATCAATCTTATCACATTCGGGATAAAAATGAGTTAAAATATCTCCGCGCCGTTTTCAAGCAGTCTCATCATTGTGCCCGGGCCGCAATCAATAAGTATTTTAGCGGCGCCTGTCTCAACAAGAACAGCGCATGAGCTTCCGGCAAACGACGGAACACAGGTTCCGGAGCCAAGTATAGTTGCCGTTATATCTGTTTTGTCTGTTTCCATTATTTCTTGCCGGCCTTTTTTTCTATCTGGGCTATTATCCACTTTAATACCATTTCATTGTTTTTCAGATCCGGATGCTCCTTTAAAGCGGAAACCGGAATTTCAGCCCTCGCCATGCTCTTGTGCCCTCCTGCAGAACCGATATGGCCGAAACTCTCTTTTGCCACACTGCCGGCATTTTTGCGCAAACCGTCATTTCTGAAAATAACAACAAGAACATTATTGCACACACCCGAGACTATGCTCCATTTTATATTGTTGATCCTGATAAAGAAATCGGCCAGCAGAACGCAAATATCCGGATTGATTACGTGCCCGATATGAACAAATATTCTCCCTTTCCGCTTTCGCATGCTTTCGAAGGCAGTCCTGAAATATTTCAAAAAATCAAGGCTTAATTCCGCCTGCTCAATTTTTCTCGCTATATGGATATTTGCATGGCGAAAAAGAAACTGGAAAGCCCTGACATCCTCAACCAAAGCCTTTCTCTCAAAATTGCCGGTATCGGTCTTAATGGCATAATACAAAGCTGTTGCAAGTTTATAAGAGGGCTTTATCCTTGCGGCCCTCAGATATTCGGTCATTATGCTTGCAGTTGCGCCATACCCGGGACGTATATCAAGAAATTCCGCATCCGGACCCGTTTCCGGATGGTGATCAATAACAACGTCATATTGAAACCCCGCAAAAGCTTCGTTATGCTCCGGCTGGGAATCAACGATCACAAAGCGCGAATATTTATTTTTATCTATTTCTTCGATATGGACAAGGTTAGCTCCGAGAAGCCTTATCATTGCGAGATTATCCGGCCGTTTTATAATATTTATCCTTGAGATGGTCACACCCGCAACCCTGCGCCATAAAAGTCTTTTTACAGCCATCGCGCTTGCAATAGAATCCGGATCGGCATTGATTAATATGAGAACATTATCGTCGCCTGAAAAATGGCTGTAAAATTTATTAAGTTTTCCCGATGCCGAAAAAAGCATTCTTGATTCCGCTCCTTTCCATAACGCACTGAACCAGTGAAAATATTTTGAACCAAAACTAACATAAGCCACGCATGGTTGTAAATATCCCAATGAAATATCATGTTGCTGTCCTCATGGCTTCTCTTTCGCAAAAACAGCCCGCCGGATTATATTGCTGTTTGTTTAACTGTTTATTATACTGAAAAATGCTCTCTTGATGACATAATCCAGCGGGGCATCTTATCCTTGAATAAGAAAACACAAAGGTTTTTAAAATGGAATCAGATTCTCCCATCGTGTGGGTCAATTTTCTTATTGTTGTTTTACTCCTTGCCAAATTCGCCGCAAAACCTTTTATGGATTTTTTAAAAGGCCGTAATAAAGTCAAATCCCCTGAGCTTTCCCGCCTTGAAACGGAAAAAGAAATAATTTCCGGTGAGATCGAGAAAACGATAAAGACAATAAACGAAAAAAAGTCCCTTTTGTCCGACACTGAAGAGAATATCACAAGACAGGGAGAAATTATAAAAGCCGGAATCATTAAGGAAGCCGGGATTGAAAGCAAACTGATTCTTGAAAAAGCAAAACAGGAAGCCGAAAAAGAGATCAAACAGGCAACTGAAAAACTCCGGACGGAAGTCGTGAATGAAGTCTTTGATAATCTGCCGGGCGCAAAGCAGGATTAAAAAAAATTGTAACTACTCAGCCACCGATCTACGCTGACCACCACTGATATTTTTTCTTTTATTACCATAACCAAAGCAGGTTTCCTTTTTATTCTGACTCCTGAATTCTGGCTTCTGGCTCCTGAATAGCTACTGTATTTAAATATGCCCGCGTTCATCTGTGTGAATCTGTGGCCGAATAGTTAAAAACAATCTTATCCCCCTTAACATCCGCCTTTACAGAGCCGCCATCCCGGATTGCACCTTTTAGTATTTCCATGGAGAGAGGATTCTCTAAGTATCTTTGAATTGCGCGCTTTAACGGACGAGCTCCGTAAACCGGGTCATATCCCTCATTAACGATCAGCTTTACCGCATCATCCGACAGGAGAAGTTCGATATTCCTTTCGGCAAGCCTTGCCTGAAGCCTTTTGACTTGGATTCCCACTATTTCGCCGATCTGTCCGGTTGTAAGATTATGAAAAATAATCGTTTCATCTATCCTGTTCAAAAACTCGGGCTTGAAGCTTGCCTTTAAAGCCTCCGTAACACGGGCTTCCATCTCTTCACGCCTTGAAGCGCCGAGCTCCTGTATCCACCGGCTTCCGGCATTAGATGTCATGATAATAATCGTATTTTTAAAATCAACGGTCCTCCCATGCCCGTCTGTCATTCTGCCGTCATCCAGAATCTGCAGAAGAACATTAAAAACCTCGGGGTGAGCTTTTTCTATCTCGTCAAACAGTACAACCGAGTAAGGCCTTCTCCTCACAGCCTCGGTAAGATATCCCCCTTCATCATATCCGACATAACCCGGGGGTGCGCCTATAAGTCTTGATACCGCATGTTTTTCCATGTATTCCGACATGTCGATTCTTACCATCGCCTGCTCACTGTCGAAAATAAATTCGGCAAGAGCTTTGGCAAGCTCTGTTTTTCCGACTCCGGTCGGCCCCATGAAAATAAAGGAGCCTATCGGTCTGTTCGGGTCCTGCAATCCTGATCGTGCCCTTCGGACCGCATTTGAAACGGCTTCTATCGCTTCATGCTGGCCGATTACTCTTTTTCCGAGCCTTTCTTCCATCCTTACAAGTTTTTCTTTTTCCCCCTCAAGCATTTTCCGGACAGGGATTCCTGTCCACCTCGATACAACTTCAGCTATATCTTCATCATCAACCTCTTCTTTGAGCATCTTTCTGTCCTGCTGCAGGACCGAAAGATTTCTGTTTGCATCATCAAGCCGCCTTTTCAAATCAGATGCCTTTCCGTATCTTATCTCCGCAACTTTTGCCAGGTTGCCCTCTCTTTCGGCCTGCTGTTCTTCAGTTCCCAGATGCTCTGTCTCTTCCTTTATCTTTCTTATAACCTGTATCAGTTCCCTTTCCTTCTGCCAGTGCGCTTTCATTTCATCAATCTCACTGTGCATTGCCGACAGTTCGGATTCCAGTTTTAAAAGACGCTCCTTAGACGTCTGATCCGTTTCTTTCTTTAAAGCCACGCACTCTATTTCAGCCTGGGTTATCCTGCGCTGAATCTCATCTATTTCTGCAGGCATGCTGTCAATTTCGATTCTTAATTTAGATGCGCATTCATCGATCAGGTCTATGGCCTTATCAGGGAGAAACCGGTCGGAAATATAGCGGTGTGAAAGAGTTGCAGCGGCAACTATCGCCGAATCCTTTATTCTCACCCCATGATGCACCTCATATTTTTCCTTTAACCCGCGAAGAATCGAAATGGTGTCTTCAACCGTAGGCTCGTTAACCATCACCGGCTGAAACCTTCTTTCAAGAGCGGCGTCTTTTTCAATATATTTTCTGTATTCATTCAATGTTGTCGCTCCGACACATCGAAGCGTTCCTCTTGCAAGAGCAGGTTTTAACATGTTGGATGCGTCCATCGAACCTTCGGCAGCTCCCGCCCCGACCAGCGTATGAAGCTCGTCTATAAAGAGAATTATCTCTCCTTCCGCCTTCTCAACCTCTTTCAATACGGCTTTCAGACGGTCTTCGAATTCACCCCTGTATTTTGCGCCCGCAATCAGAG
>CAYVMK010000133.1:0-6179 GCA_964452445.1 uncultured Desulfonema sp.
GGATTGAGACTTACCGCTTGATTTATTTTTTTGGTAAAATACGGTACTCTTCAGCCATTTAGAAGAGAGTAAAAATACTATGAAGGCCGATAGCTTATATGCAGAGAGTCATCATAAAAAACAACTATGCCCAATTATTGGCTTGTTATTAGTGCTTTAATCGTATATTTTCCCCATCCATTATACGGCTTACTGACCATTTTAATAAAAAATTGGGATATAGGGTTCAGGAAATTTGTCCGAACCCTTTTTTATTTGAAATGACGGCTTCGTAAAAAGCTAATTTTTCACGCTTAGCCACAAAGACACAAAAAAATCTTCATGTCGAATCATACCAAAGGGATAGTGATGATCAGCATAACGGCCGTCCTCTGGGGGATACTGGCAATTGTGCTCAAATACGCGCTTCAGCGTTTCAGCGGCAATACGATCATCTGGTTCCGGTTTACATTTTCATTCATATTTCTGGCAGCTTATTACAGCATTCGCCGTCCGCAGTATTTTGAAATATTTAAAACTCCTCCGGTTCTGGGAATAATCGCAGGGCTTGCCGTAGGCGGTAATTACCTTGGATTTACTACCGGGGTTGCCCTGACATCTCCCAGCAATACCCAGATCCTTATCCAGATCGCTCCGCTTCTGGTGGCGATCGTGGGTGTTGTCTATTTCAAGGAACGCCTGACTATCCTTCAAAAATCCGGCTTTGCCATTGCTGCTGCGGGTTTTGTGCTGTTTTACCGGAATCAGCTTCATAATCTTGTAATCTCTTCCCAGCAGTATGCTCTCGGCAATCTCTGGATTATTTTTGGAGCCGTTGCCTGGGCGATTTTTGCGGTATGCCAGAAACACCTTATCCGGTTCTGGTCCCCTCAGCAGACCAATTTGTTGATCTACCTTGTTGCCGCCATGGTATTTTCCCCGCTGGCCGTTTTTCACGAATTTCAGGGACTGACGCTTTCGGACTGGCTGACCCTGATCTTTCTGGGCGCCAATACTCTCGTAGCTTACGGCACTCTTGGTGAAGCCCTCAAGCTGCTGCCTGCCAACCAGGTAAGCGCAATCATCGTCCTGAACCCGCTGATCACCCTTCTTGTTGCCGGTGTTCTTTCGTTTCAGAATCTTCCCTGGCTTTCCTGCGAAAGCATTACTTTGCCCGGATATGCCGGAGCGCTGCTGCTCCTGGCAGGCGTGGGGCTGGTTGTCAAAAAGGGGAAATGTCCAGTAGGTTAATTGCATCACGCCTTTGCTGCCCTGCGCTTCCCGCCACATGGAATCTTTTTGAGTTGCAGAACCAACCGAAGCGCTTCATTCACTGCTTCGTCACTTGGGAAATCCCTTGCCACATCCGGTGATAGTAATACGAGGTTTGTCCCATGCTCATAACGCTTGGCATACTTATTTTCACGCCGAGCTGGAGCGAAACGGCTATGAACTGCTGGAGAAGAACGCCACAGATCCACGCACATACTTCGCTTCCGTTGCCCAAATTCTGCACAATCGTCATGTGGCAATTATCGGAAGCATGGAGCAGCGAAAGCCTGCCGCTGAGCCGACAAAGGGAACCCCCTAAGCAATGACAGGGGGCCGCAATGTGCGAACTGACGTCCAACCCGGCAGTCAAGCGGGACTGCGCAAAAGCGCGCAGCCCCTTACTTTTACGGTTAGTAAGTAAGAGATTATTTCCTGCGTTTTTCTACCCCTCAAGGGGGTACTGAAAAGAGTGGCAGGAAATAATCTCGTAAACTTACTTATCCCGTTTATCGGGGTTAGGTATATCTATGCCATTAAAATGTAATTTAACACTACAGCAAGTCATTGCAATCCCATCTTACATGCGATAAACTTGTCCGATCATGCATAGGTTCATCCTCCGCTTTGCCTTTTCAAGGCTTTCCATGAGGAATTACCTATATTATTTCTCACCGGATCGGTAGAACCTATCCGGGTCCTCCACCAGAGGTGGAGGGTTTAAGTCAAAACTAAAAATAACTGTGAGACATGACGGTGGATCTGGTAGTATAAGAAGCACGACCGACCTTATACCCGGAAAGAGCCTGTCATGCTCTATGGCAGGTTAGCGAAAATGAAATGAACCACCAGTCGTTCGCATAGTTCGCTCTCCGGAGCGCCGCATAAAGAGCCCCGACCTATCCGTTATACCCGGCGATTTTATCCACATTATCGGTTATTTCATTGACGATTTTTTCAGTTCTCACCCGCAGGTTTTCAAGCTCTTCTTCAGAAATATCCTTTGGAATGATGAAAGGGTCGTGAAATTCCATGACTACCGTGCTGAACGGATACGGAATTATGGTCTTGTCCCATGCCTTGTGAAAAGTTATAATCTTTGTTCCGGAACAGGCCATCGGTATGAAATATGAGCCGGTCTCCTTTGCAAGGACAAGCAAGCCCTTTTTTAATATACGGGCAGGCCCCTTCGGACCATCAACAGCAGTACCGCAGAATTTTGGCTCCCCTCTTTTATTCATGTATTCGATCATTGCATGAAGCGCTTCTCCCCCTCCTTTCGAAGAAGAACCACGGACAGAATCATATCCGAAGCTCTTTCCGACACGGGCAAGAAGCTCTCCATCCTTGCTCCGGCTCACCATCGCAACGCCATTTTCAATGTTCCGGAAAAAATAAAAAACAAATATTATATGTCTGTGCCATGAAGCTAAAACAACGTTGCCTTTATCCTTGTTTTTGATGAAATATTCTTCATAGATTTCTTTGTTTATGATTTTCACACGAACTGTTCCGAACCACAAACGGACAAGCCGTGAAGCAAACAGGGAAAGAAGAGAAATCTTAAGGCGTTCCATTAATGTTAAGTCTTTTATAAATTCAGCCATTTATTGTCCTGTTATCTGCCCGCGGCAATTTCTTCCTTGAGAAGGCAGCAGGCTATTTTGTACTCGGGGGTTCCGTCTTTATTATAGTTTAAATTACCGGGCTGTATGAGCCTGTTCATAACACATCCTTCAGGAATAGAAAGTCCGAACAGGTCCATTTCATTTATTTTCCCGGTTTTAACAAGCATGTTTCCTTCAAATTCCATGCTGTGAATGGGATAATCTTCGCATAAAGGGCACCGGTAGATTCTTCCGTTCGGAAAAATGAAATAGTTGTCCGCCACCAGGCCGGCGCATTCAAATCGATCCTCCGGATTTAAAAAAACTTCAGGATATGTCACCGTGATGCCGAGCCGTGCGATTTTCTCCGCTGTCGCAGGTATTTTATCAAGCCATTTTAAACGGGATACCTGCAGGTTTTCCGGATACCCTCCGGGAGAGCCGCCTTTTGCCGTTCTGCCCCTTATGCCTATCACCTGAATAAAAAACCTTCCGACTCCTAAATCGCAGAGTAAACTCTCAATCATATCAAGTTCATCTATATTTGCGGAGCTTACAGTATAAATAAGGCTTGTATTAAATCCTTTTGAGACCGCCTCTTTTATTCCCAGAATGCATCTCTCATACGATCCCTTTCCCCTCAGCATGTCATTTGTCTCTCTTGTCGCGCCGTCCAAACTGAAACTTATATAGTCGACTTCACCGGGTTCTATTTTTGACAGGATGCCGTTAAAGAGATAGCCGTTTGTATCGATCGTGACCGATTTATATCCGGTTTTTTTTGCGTGCTTCACGGCAAGAAAGAGATCCGGATGCAATGTGGGTTCGCCACCGAGAAAGATCACGTTGGCAACATTGCTCTTTTCGGCAAATGCGTCAAGCCAGGCATTTATTGTTTCAAGCGGAAGGGTATTTTTTCCATGCTGCTTTTTATTAATATAACAGTGCCTGCAGCGAAGGTTGCAGTTTGTAAGAATATGGAAAAATATGTTTGTTGAGTTTTTTGAAAACGAAACCGTTTTTTTCTCTTTCATTGAGGGCTTTTTTTAAGCCGTTCGATCTGTTTCTTTGCTTTTACAAGCTCTTCGTTTGTCAGGCGGAGCCTTATCGACATGTATTCCGCAAAAATTCTGTATAAAAGAAGAAGAAAATCGACTCTTTCATCCCTTTCGCCGCTGCCTGAAAGCTTGCTCTGCGCCAAAGTGTCGACTGCAAGGCATACGGTTCTGCCGACGGCATAAACCGACGCAGACCTGCTCAACGTGTCAATTACCCTCATCTCGCCGAAGATTTCGCCCTTTTTATCGATTGTGGTAATTTCGCAATTGTCTTTTGAAACTCTTACCTTGCCGTCTAAAAGGAAATAGAGCCACGGATCCTTTTCGCCTTCCGTTATGATTATCTCCCCGTCTTCATATTCCCTGATCTTGCTTAGCCTCAAAAGCTTTGCCAGGCTTTTTATTTCGAAGTGTTTAAGGGTTTGAATGTTCATGAGTTTCTGAATGTTTTGCATATTATCTTGAAGGTATTTTGATTCGATCATGACGCCTCCTTTCTGATATCTTTAAAAGATATTCTCATTATCAGTAATTACGGCCCTCAGCGTGATATACGTGATATATGTATTGATGGCTTCGTAAAAAGTCCGATTTTACCCCGAAGGCCACGAATCCGCTTGATCTTTTCATCTTCTCCGCCTCAGGTGGATTCGTGGTTTTATCCGGCATGAGGCAGACTATTCTTCCGACTTTTTATGAAAACGTCAATATTATATTGTATATTGCAGATAACACGAAAAGATTTATTTTTCAAGGCAGTCTTTTGATAACTGTTCATCAAACTCTACGGGGTAACATCCGTCGAAACATGCCTTGCAGAAATTTCTTTCCGGATTTTCAATGCCGGTGGACTTTAAAAGTCCATCTATGCTCAGGTAGTAGAGAGAATCGAGGCCGAGAAGATCTTTTAACTCCGATACGGATTTACTTGCGGCTATAAGCTCCCCCTTTGTTGAAAAATCTATTCCGTAATGGCATGGAAACCTGTGCGGCGGGCCGCTTACACGCATATGGATTTTCTTTACTCCGAGCTCGCGAAGCGCTTTCACCCTGGTTTTAACGGTGGTCCCCCTGATAATTGAGTCCTCAATAATCACTATCTCCTTGCCTTTAAGTATCTCTTTTACGGGGTTCAGTTTTATCCTCACACCGAAATCGCGCATGCTCTGCGTCGGCTGTATAAAAGTTCTCCCGACATAGTGGTTTCTTATCATTCCCATCTCGAAAGGTATGCCCGATTCTTCGGAAAAACCGAGGGCCGCATAGGTTCCCGAATCCGGAAAGGGCATCACGAGGTCCGCTTCAACGGGCGATTCCTTTGCAAGGCGCCGGCCGTGCGCCTTTCTTGTTTCATACACATTCCTGCCGAAGATCGTGCTGTCGGGACGCGCAAAATAGATAAATTCGAATATGCAGAAGGATCTGCGCCCCGGCGTTTCTGTTCTTATGCTTTTCAACCCGTCTTTTCCTATTATCACGATCTCGCCCGGATCAAGCTCTCTTACAAACTCGGCTTCAACAAGGTCAAGGGCGCATGTCTCTGAAGCCAGAACATAATTTCCGTTCAGTCTGCCGAGGCACAAGGGGCGGAATCCGTTCGGGTCCTTGATTCCTATAACCTCGCCTTCGCTCGTCAGGACAACCATGGAAAAAGCCCCTTTCAACCTCTTCACGGTTTCAACCAGGGCCCGTTCAAGTCCGTAACTGATATTCTTTACAAAAAGATGGAGGAAGACCTCGCTGTCCATCGTAGTCTGGAAAATAGATCCCGCTTCTTCAAGCTCGTTCTTGAGGCTGTGGGCATTTACGAGGTTTCCGTTATGGGCGACGGCATATGCCCTTTTACTGTAATGAATGACAAATGGCTGCGCATTTGAAAGTATTGAGCTTCCTGTTGTGGAATACCTGACGTGGCCTATGGCGCTTAAACCGTTCAGATGTTCAAGATGCGAAATATCAAACACATCGGAGACAAGCCCCATTCCTTTGTGGTCAACTATCCTGTTATTCCCTGCAACGGCAATCCCTGCGCTCTCCTGCCCCCTGTGCTGGAGCGCATAAAGGCCGAAATAGCTGATTTTTGAAGCTTCAGGATGGCCGAAAATTCCAAAAAGCCCGCAGGCCTCCCTCGGTTTGTCGTCAGGATAAAACCCGCCTTCATTTATATTTGATATTGACATCATTTGATTCGAAGTTCCTTGTAAATGCGGGAGTACCATCTTTTGATAAACCCCTTAATAAATTCTATTTTCACCACGAAGGTCAC
>CAYVMK010000134.1:0-6161 GCA_964452445.1 uncultured Desulfonema sp.
GAAACGGCAAAATTCTCTCTGAAATATCCCAGGTCGAATCTCAAACCATTTTTATAAACGATGAAATAAGCATGACCCGCTCCGGTCTCAACAACGAGAGAGATGCCTCTTTGAATATCAGGAGCCGGCTGTCGGAATTGAACAGTGAGCTTGATGCATGTAAAACGAATCTTATGAATCTTGTAGCTCACGAAGCAAGATATAAGAACATCTATCAGAATGCGACAAGCAACAGGGAAAATCTCAAAAGGCGGCTCAAAAGAGCTGATGAAGAGTACGCCGTTGCCGCAAAAAAAGCATCCGAAATAAAGGATATAGAGACAAGGGCTACAGATGAACTCAAATCATGCAGGCAAACGATAGATGAACTGGGCAAAGAAATAAGCGGGGCACAACAGCGGCTTTCGGAAAAAAGCGGGCTGCTGGGAAGTCAGGTAAAGAAAGTTCAGACGCTTGAGATGGAACGAAACAAGGTAAGGTCACGATATACCGCTTTGAAGAAAATGGAAGATAATTTCGAGTGGTATAAAGACGGTGTCAGAGCCATAATGAAAAACCGAAGCGGGCAGGACGGAGTTGAAAGCAGTATAGCAGGCGGCATTATAGGACTTATGGCGGATATCATAGAACCTGAGCCTTCCTTTGAAACGGCGGTAGAAACCGCGCTGGGTGAATCCCTTCAGTACGTACTCGTCCGGGATCAGAATACCGGTAATTCGCTGATTCAATTTCTGCAAAACAAAGGCGCCGGCCGCAGCGGATTCATTCCAGTAACATCCATCAGAAAGACTGAATGCGAACATTATAAAAAACCCGACTCTTCAAAACTGCTTTTAAACCATATTGCAGTCAAACCTGGGTTCGAAAAAACGGTTGAAACCCTTCTCGGTCATGTTGTTGTTGCCCGGAATATCGACGAAGCGCTTGATACTTTCAACAGCAACGGCTCTTTTCAAACGGTCGTCACGAAAAACGGCGAAATTATTTCTCACTATGGAACAATGGCGGGCGGAAGCAATGACAGTTCTGCGGGAATCCTCGCAAAAAAGCATGAAATCAAAGAACTCGAAAAACAGATATCAGCGCTTGACAGGGAGAGCGAAGACGCCCGCACCGTTCAAAAAACTCTGGAGTCCGAGGTTAAAGCCGCGGAAATTACCCTGCAGAAGCTGAAAGAACAAAACAGCAGGGCCGTACAGGATGAGCTTGAAGCGGAAAAATTTCTTTACAAAACGTCTGAAGATTTAAAGCACGCAACCCGCCACATGGAAATCGTTCAACTCGAACAGGAACAGCTTATTGGCGAAGAAAGCGATATTGATGAAGAGATAGCCAAATACAATGAAGCGCTCTCTGGAATCGAAAGCGAAGTTTCGGAAGCCCGTGAAAAAACGGAGGCAATCTCCGGAAAAATCGGCTCTGCGACATCCGAACTCGCATCCTATGATCAAAAAGTTGTCGATCTTAAATTAAAGCTTACATCCCTGAATGCCAAACTGGAAAACGGGAACAGTTCATTAAAACGACTCAGAGAATTCCATGATGACGGAATAATGACGGGAGGGAGCAATGACAGTGGTGCAGGAATCCTCGCAAAAAAGCATGAGATCAAAGAGCTCGAAAAACAGATATCAGTTCTCGACAGGGAGAGCGAAGACGCCCGCACCGTTCAAAAAACTCTGGAGTCCGAGGTTAAAGCCGCGGAAATTACCCTGCAGAAGCTGAAAGAACAAAACAGCAGGGCCGTACAGGATGAGCTTGAAGCGGAAAAATTTCTTTACAAAACGTCTGAAGATTTAAAGCACGCAACCCGCCACATGGAAATCGTTCAACTCGAACAGGAACAGCTTATTGGCGAAGAAAGCGATATTGATGAAGAGATAGCCAAATACAATGAAGCGCTCTCTGGAATCGAAAGCGAAGTTTCGGAAGCCCGTGAAAAAACGGAGGCAATCTCCGGAAAAATCGGCTCTGCGACATCCGAACTCGCATCCTATGATCAAAAAGTTGTCGATCTTAAATTAAAGCTTACATCCCTGAATGCCAAACTGGAAAACGGGAACAGTTCATTAAAACGACTCAGAGAATTCCATGATGACGGAATAAGGCAGATAGAGATGCTCGCGCGGGAGATAACGGAGAAGACACGGAAAATTGAAGCATCAAGACTCAAGATAGCCGAAAACGAACTTGCTCTTAAGGAAATGTACGACAAAATAAAAGTTGTCAGGCAGGCGCTCGACAACAATGAGGCCGATTATAATTCAATTGATATCAGGCTGAAAGAACATGACGGCCTTATTTCAAATATCAAAAATGATCGGGAGCAGACTTTAGAAAAATTGCGTTTGCTTGAAATTGAACAGTCTCAAAGACATATACAACGGGAAAATATCGCAAAAAGATTTGAGGAACGCTGCCAATCGTCCTTTACCGATGCGAGATCCCTTTCAGAGTCAGCAGGCGACAAGCCGCAAACAACCATCAGTGAAATGGAAGCGGAACTTGACAGGTGCAGGAAAAAAATCGGGGATTTTACGGACGTCAACCTCGGCGCTATCAAAGAATACGAACAGCTCAAAGAGCGCTTTGATTTTCTGTGCGGTCAGCGTGACGATCTTGTGAAAGCTGTTGATGACCTGCACAAGGTCATCAGGAAGATAAACAAAATATCCCAGGAACGGTTTTTAAATACCTTCAACGAAATCAATAAAAAGATAGGGGAAGTTTTTCCGAGTCTTTTTGAGGGAGGCGCCGCCAACCTTGTTCTGACAGAACCGGATAAGCCGCTTGAAACAGGGGTTGAATACATGATACATCCGCCCGGGAAAAAACTTACAAGGATGAGCCTTCTCTCTGGAGGGGAAAAAGCTCTTTCCGCCATAGCCTTCATATTTGCAATATTTCTGCTTAAACCGGCTTCCTTCTGCATTATGGATGAGATTGACGCTCCTCTCGATGATTCCAATGTATACCGGTTTAACAATCTTCTGAAAATCATAGGCGGAAAATCTCAAATAGTAATGATAACGCACAACAAAAAGAGTATGGAGTTTGCCGATATGCTCTTTGGGATAACCATGGAACAGATGGGCATTTCAAAAGTTGTTTCCGTCAGCCTCGAAAGGCCTAGGGGAATGAGCAATGAGAACTAAAATACAGGCTCCCGGGGGACCGGCATGAAACTGGGCTGGTTTAAAAAAGAAAACTATCCGGAAACCGGAGAAACCGATTCTTCGGGTACCGGAGGTTACTTCAAGCGACTGAAAGAGCGCCTTTCGAAAACCCGTAAAACACTCTCCGGCGGGCTTGAAAAATTATTTTCAGGGAAAAAACGCATAGATGATAATCTGCTGGAAGAACTTGAGGAGCTTCTGATAACATCCGATATCGGCGTTCAGACTGCAACCGGACTTATGAAAAGCATATCCCAACAGGCTTCCGTCATCTCCGGCCCCGATCAGATAAAAGAACTTCTTAAGCAGGAATTGCTCGTTTTATTGAACAACCCGGCTTCCGGACAGCAAGAGTCGGAAAGCAAGCCTCATGTTATCATGGTTGTCGGAGTTAACGGAGTCGGCAAAACAACAACCATAGGAAAGCTTGCGGCAAAATATAGAGCTGCCGGCAAAAAAGTTTTGATTGCAGCGGCAGATACTTTCAGGGCGGCGGCTGTCGAGCAGCTCACAATATGGGCCGAAAGGGCAGGATCTGAAATTGTAAAGCACAGGGACAACGCGGATCCGGCAGCAGTGGCTTATGACGCCATTGAAGCGGCTCTGGCGAGAGACACGGATGTTGTCATCATCGATACGGCCGGAAGGCTCCATACAAAAACAAACCTGATGGAAGAGCTTAAAAAGATAAAGAGATCGGTTTCAAAAAAATTGTCTGCTGCGCCGCACGAAATATTGCTCATCCTTGATGCAACAACAGGCCAGAACGCCCTGTCTCAGGCCGGGCTTTTTAACGAAGCGATAGGGATTACAGGCATAGCGCTCACAAAACTTGACGGAACCGCCAAAGGAGGAATCGTCATAAGCATATGCAATACTTTAGGCTTGCCGCTCAAATATATCGGGATAGGCGAAAGCATCGATGACCTGCAGGAATTCGACCCGGTATCTTTTGTTAATGCTCTATTTTAGGAGCCGTTACAAAATAACCATTGCATTTCTGACCATTTTGTTACGGCTCCTTATGCCGGTCACGGCATTTCAATGTTACTATTATTTTTGAACGACGGCTTAATCCTGACGAAAAAAGCCTTAAGGAATCTTGCCAACGGTTTCCGTCTTTCCTGCAACCGGTTTAAACACATACGCACAGCAGGTTGAGGAGAGCTGAAACAAAAAAAGTGTTGAGGGGATGCCGATTTTCACTTGACATCAAAATATTTCTGCTATATTTGCAGGACAGGTGAGGTTGTTCAACTTTAACCATCAATAAAAAGGGGGGGGAATGCACTATGACAAAAGCGGAATTGGTCGACAAGGCGGCACAGGATGCCGGTATATCCAAAGTAGCGGCAGTAGCTGCGCTCAATTCTTTCATGGACGGCATCACGAAAACTCTTAAGAAAAAAGACGGTAAGGTTACTCTCGTAGGCTTCGGCACTTTTACAAAAGTCCAGAGAAAAGCCAGAAAAGGCCGCAATCCTCAGACAGGCGAACCCATCAAAATCAAAGCTTGCAGCGTTGTTAAATTCAGACCCGGCAAGAAACTCAAAGGAAAAGATTAATAGATATCCGGTCAGGGGCGGTTTATTTTTATTGGTTTCAAATTAAAAATGAGCCGCCTTTTTTTTATCCGAATGTTATATCGAATCCCCGGAATTCCCCGGTATAATTTTCTTCAGCAATATCAACTCTGCTCACATTTGAATAGGAAGGGCCTTTTTTGCACCACTCGACAACAGAAGCGATATCGCCTTTTTCTCCTTCAAATACCGCTTCCACCGTACCGTTCCTGTTATTCCTTACCCAGCCTGAAACGCCATAACTCTCCGCAACCCGTTTTGTTTCCATCCTGAAGCAAACACCCTGGACTTTGCCGGAAACAACAACACGAAATCTGGCTTTTTCAGTCATATTATTATCCTCCATATGCCTGCCGGGTTGTCCGTTTCAGCAGAATCAATTTGAGACCTTTGCATAACTTCCCAACATCGCCTTAAGAGTATCCTCGTCTATTATTTCAACGCCGAGAGCCCTTGCCTTTTCCATCTTTGACCCGGGCAATTTGCCTGCCGCGAGGTAATCGGTTTTTTTGCTCACAGATTCGCTTACCTTTCCGCCCAACATTTTGATCTTTTTTACAGCTTCGTTTCTTGTCATGGTTTCAAGGACACCGGTTAAAACAAAAACTTTTCCATCCAGTGTCGCCTTTTTAATCTTTTCTTCGAAAAGAAGCTTAACTCCGCCTCTTAAGATCCGGTCTATTTTTTTAAGGTTCTCCTCCCTGTTTAAAAATTCAATAAGGCTCTGAGCTGCAACATGGCCTATTCCTTTGATTTCTTTCAGTTCATCATATGTCGCGCCAAAAAGGCTTTCAAGACTTCCGTAATTCAAAGAAAGTATTTCTGCGATATGATCTCCCACATGACGTATTCCGAGAGCATACAGGAAACGCGCAAAAGATATATTTTTGCTATTTTCAATTGCTTCTACAAGATTTTCCGCAGATTTTGCCCCCATACGTCCGAGGCTTTCAATTTCTATTTTATCGAGATAAAAAATATCAACATAGGAAGGCAGGATGCCTTTATCAACAAGCTGGCCGGTCAGCTTTTCCCCTAATCCGTCTATATCAAAAGCCCTCTTCGAGGCAAAATGCTCTATCTGCGCCTTAATTTTTGCGGGACAAGACTCATTATTGCATCTGACAGATGCCTCCTCTTCATCACGAACCACCCGAGAACCGCATGAAGGGCAGTTCTCAGGCATACTGAAAATTTTTTCATCTCCGTTTCGTGCCGTATCAATAACTTTTACAATTTCGGGTATAACATCCCCTGCACGCTGGACAAGAACCGTATCTCCGATCCTTACATCCTTTCTCCTTACCTCGTCTTCATTATGCAGTGTCGCGCGGTTTACGTTTACACCTCCGATATTGACGGTTTCAAGATGCGCAACAGGCGTAAGAGTTCCGGTGCGCCC
>CAYVMK010000135.1:0-6131 GCA_964452445.1 uncultured Desulfonema sp.
CTTTCCATGCGCATTGGCTCAGCCTGGCCAGCAGCCGGCGATGGGTCATGAAATATAGGAGTGTGGTTCAATCCAGCATTTCCCGTTTTCTGAATGGGTGTTAACGTATCCGAAAGGGGGTTTGCCGGGCCGCTCGCCATTTTTTAGCTTATGGTCAATGCTTCTTTTGACGTTATCGCTGATTTGTAATACGTAACTACGGGCAATCATAACGCCCATATCCCAACGGGTTAATTCAGAACTATTGGAATTTTGATGTATTATGAGGTTTTCTCGGATAAAATGTATTTCGAGCCTTCCGTGTTTTCTGAAATCATCCAAAAGCACAGATTCTTTAAAGCTTCGTTGTAAGCGATCAACTGTTTCGATGATCAAGGCAATCTTTTCGTTTGATTGTTTGATTTCTTCAACAACAAGCTCAAATTTAATCCGATGATCTTTAATAGAAGATTCGTCAAATTGATATTCACTTTTAATTTCAAAACCTTTCCGCTGAGCATATTCACGGGCTTTTTCTAATTGGGCCGGGATAGAGTGGCCTTCGGTAAGCTGGTCTTCCGTAGAAACTCTGGCTAAGATAATAGCTTTTGGACTGACTCGATTCGGCGGCCTGATCCTTTTTCAGGCTTTTTGCAAATCGCTCGGTCTTCGCCGTTTTCTGCAACGCCGGGTTCTTTGGCCATCTTCGGGGCGCAAATATCATCAGGTCGATCTGCTCCTGACCCACATCATAACCATAGCTGCCGGCATTGGGCGAATCGAGAACTCGCGATCTCTGACCCACAATGGTCTTTTACCATCCCTGCTGGGCATCCCGGAATTCCCTCATCGCGATACACTCCGAATGTTCTTGCTCAATGCCGATCACGACTTCCTACGTTCCATGATGAGCGCTCACGATTATCTGCGGCAATGGGCCCTGCAAGATGCCGTCCCTATCTGGAGCGCGGTGATGGATATCGATACAACCAGTCTGTGCGTTTTTGGCCGCCAGATGGAAGGTGGTATTGTCGGTTATGTTCCACATTATTCTCATCAGCGCTGCTACAATGTACGCCTTCTGACCGAAGCAACGACCGGCCTGTCTCTGGCCGGGGAGCTCAGACCCGGCAATTTACTGGGCGTTGTCGATATCACCCCTTTCGTTCTGTCCGGCCTGCGGAAGCTGCCCTCGCGAATCTCTATGAGCCGCGTAAGGCTTCGCGCCGATGCCGGATTCTACGATGGCGATCTCGTCAAAACCCTCGACGAGAAAAATGTCGGCTTTATCATAGCCGCGAGAGCTACAGGGCGCCTTCAATCCGCTATGCACAAGACCCGATTCAAAACTTCCATCGGCGACTGGCAGATCGGCGAATTCGCCTATCAACCTATACACTGGCACGGTACGACTCGTTTTATCTCCGCCAGGAAACTATCCAATCTACTGGAACCGCCAGTAACTCTCTTTACCATGGAAGAATACGCGTATCATATTCTCGCGACAAATCTGACAATGTCCGCGCGCGCTGTATGGCGGTTGTACGATCAACGTATGACTCAGGAACTATTGATCCGCGAACTCAAAAACCATTACGCTATGACCAAGCTTCCTTCGCGGACGCTTTTGGCCAACCAGGTTTATCTGGAGATGCTCTTATGGGCGTACGACCTGATCAGCCTGTTTCGAATACTGTGCTTGCCGGATCGCTACAAGAGATGGTCTTTATCTACGATTCGCCGGGAGCTCTTTGTTCTTCCGGCACAGCTTGTCAATGCGCACAACCGGAAACGCCTGATATTGCCCAGAAGCTATCCGCATCTGGATATCTTCACGCATGCGTACCGGCAGGCGCACAAAATTCGATCGCTGGTCTGAAAATACAGAAATATGCAAAAGAACAAATAAACCGCCTCGTCGAGAGGTGCTAAAAAACAGGCATTTTTACCCGTTTTTCAGGAATTAGATACTATAATGTTTGAATAAATTCAGCAATAATTTTAAAGTCCTCATCCAACTCATCTTTTAACACAATAGGCTCATATTTCTTGTTTAGAGGCTGTAATTCTACTCTTGCATTGAGCTTGCCCGTCTCCTTACTTTTATAACTTTTGTATTTCTTAACCGTATAGCGCCCGCCATTATCGGAGTCGTGAATGTCCTGATGTTGAACAAGGACAATTTTGTCATTTCTTGATCCAATAACATTCGCTCTGAATAAACAATAGTCGCCATCTTTAATCCTCGGCTCCATCGAGTTGCCCCTGACCTGAGAAACAAATTTCTTTTCATCTTTTACTCTTATCTTTAAATTCTTGACGTCAACCCAGCACAAAATTTTGCCTTCGTGGCCTTCCCCGAATTTTCCGCAAGCCGCCTCAAGGGTATAAACCGGCAGAAAATCAATATATTTCCTATTGTTGGGAACAACATCGCTGAAAAATAAATTGGATTTTTCCTTTTTGCGCTCGTTTGATCCCATAATCCGCTCAAACGCTTCTTTAAACTCTTGTTTCTTCAAAACCTCATTGTAGAAAGGCAAGCCGACGAGACGGTATTTATCGGACTCAAATAAATCGACTATCTCGAAATGGCTTTCAATTTCTTTGAGAAAATCTTCTTTCCACTGATCTGTTTTTAACAAATGCTGGCCTTTAGGCTCAACGAATAACTGGAAGGACAACGCTTTTTTTGTGTCTTTCTCGGTGAGGAATAATACAAAGTCCGGCTCAACAGCTTTCCCATCAGAAAACCTGTATATTTTAAAAATTCGTTCATTCCGCAGAAGGTAAATATAATGCGACCTTTTAGAGTCGCTTTATAGTTCACAATGGAATGTTGCCGTGTTTCTTCCACGGACGAGGTAAGGGCTTCTTGGTCTCAAGAAACTCTAATATTGAAGCCAGATAAGGTCGAGTATCTTTAGGGTCGATAATATCATCAAGATGTAAAAGACCTCCCCAATGATAAGCGGAGTAATACTTATCTTTTAGTTCGCCCAAAAGCCTTTCCTGCAACGCACTGGCATCATCAGCTTTAGACAGCCTGTCTCCATAAATAATTTCAACGGCGTCTCGGGGTTCAACTAGCTGAAGCCGGGCACTCGGCCAAGCAAGCACCATATCAAAGTCCATGAGTCTAGTCCCCATCCCAAAGATTCCATCCCCGTAAGCTTTGCCCACATAGACGAGGATTTTGGGCACTGTAGCCTCACAGCAGGCATAAGTTGCCATGGCGGCGCGCCGGGCATAGCCATCATATTCCGACTCCGGGGATGGTAAATAACCCGGTGTATCAACGAGGAAGAGCAGTGGAACATTGAAACAATCACAATAACGAACAAAGCGAGCCATCTTTACCGAGGACTTAGAATCAATAGCTCCACCTAAATAAGAGGGATTGTTGGCGACAATACCTACCGACCTTCCGCCAATGCGAGCGAAGCCGATAATTACATTTCTGGCATATCTTTCCTTCAGTTCCAGAAATTGACCTTTATCCACCAACCGCCTTATAACTTCATGCATATCATAGGCAGAAAGGTCTTTTGGTATTATGTCTCTCAATTCGGGGGCAGTCCTCTGCGAGGAATCCCCAAGCTCAACAACAGGTGGTTTCTCCCAGCAATTGCCGGGCAAGTAGCTCAGAAGCTCTCTGGCTTTAAGAATGCAATCTTCTTCCTCCTCCCCTAGGTAATCACAGGAACCAGTAATTTCAGCGTGAAGCAGAGGCGAGCCTATCTCCTCCCGGGTAACTTTGGCAAAAGTTACTGTTCTAATAACTTCCGGTGTGGCTAAGGACATGTAGCAATAAGGCTTGTTTACCATAAAGAAAACGTCCGCAAGCATGGGGGAATAAGCACTTCCGGCATAAGAAGCGCCTAAGGTCAAAGTGACTGATGGCACTACGCCCAAAGCCTGAGCTGGAGCATACCAGGCATCCGCATCATAGCTAACCCCTCCTCCTGTTTGAGCTACAGCATCGAAAATTCTAACCCCACCAGAGTCGTTAAAGGCGACATAGGGGATCCTCCATTTAACAGCAGTAAATATAAGCTTGGTGACCTTAAAGTTCTGGACTGAGGATTGAGTTCCGGCAAGCTGAGTCGGGTCGTGAGCATAAGCACAGACAGAGCGGCCGTTAACTTTGCCAACGCCGATGATGACGGCATCGCCGGGAAGCTCCCGCCTGTCTATGTGGCCAAAACCGGTAGGCGTTGGCTTTGCCCAGAGATTGAACTCTTTGAAAGTCCCTGGGTCAAAAAATTTGTCCAGCCTTTCCCTCGCAGTTAATTTACCCTGTCCACGAACTCGCTCAATTTCTTTGGCACCACCACCAAGCTCAGCACGTTTCCTGTGTTCCTGAAGCTCTTCGATTTCTTTCTCCACCTTTTTCTCTCCGATTTACAATGTAATGTTGTCATGTTTTTTGGGAATAGGCGGTAGTGTTTTGTCCTGAAGCGTTTTAAGCATTTTGATGAGCTTAACGCGAATCTCTCGAGGGTCAATGAAGTCTTGAGGACCCATCCACTGCCACGGTTTGCTTGTCATTTGCTCCTTAAATTCTTTCGTCCGCCTTGCTTTCTCGGCATCGGGGTCAGGAGCGGCTTCTATTTCCCTGCCATAAATCATAGAAACACCCGTTTCTGGCCAGACGCTAAAAACCTCAGCCGTAGGTAGAGCTATCCCCAGGTCACCGGCGAGGTTCCTGCCAATCATGGCTAAATTAGCCCCCGCATAGCATTTCCTCAGATAGATAGTAATGCCAGGGACTGTAAAGTTGGAATTCCAATAAACACATTTATCACCGCGTCTGATTATGCCTCCTTGCTCTTCTTCAATAGTAGTTAGAAAAGCTGGAGTATCTGCCAGCCAGAGAATGGGGATGTTAAAAGCATCGCAAAACTGCACGAACCTCGCCATCTTCTCTGCAGCCCGGAAGCTCATCGCCCCCGCCATGACTCGCGGGTTATTAGCCAAAATACCTAGTGGGTTGCCGTCAAGCAGAGCAAAGCCAACAATAAGGTTATTGGCCCAGTAACGCTTTATTTCAAAGAAATAGCCATTGTCGCTAATTAAGGAGATAACCGCATACATATTGAATGCCTTACTTGCCTCGCCTGGAATCAAACTTGCCAGCTCATCTACCATGCGTTCCGCACTGTCAGTAGTTTCCTTCTTAGGTGGCTTCTGTCCGTTATTTTGGGGCAGTAGGAGAAGTAGTTCACGCACCTTACTTATACACTCCTCGTCATTTTCGGCAATCACATCACAGCAGGCGGTCTTCTTAGCTAATGTCCAGGCATCACCGTATTCTTGTTCTTGGCCCTTAGGCGCAGAGACGCAAGCATAACTGGTATTCTTTACCATGAACACAAAGTCGGTGAGCTGGGCTGAAATAGCGGCAGCACCAAGGCATGGTCCCATGATTAGGGATATTTGCGGGATCACTCCCGAGGCCTGAGTCTGCAAGTAAGCAATTCGGTCATAGCCAAAATTGCTCGGCGTAGTTAGAAAATTCTCAATCTCTATCCCTTCAGAATCATAGATGCCAATGCAGGGTACTCGCCAGGAGAGAGCATATTCAAGAATGCGACATATTTTCCTGGCGTGGATAATACCCATTCTACCACCTAGGACAGTAGCATCTTGAGCCCAAACACAAACCTGACGTCCCTCTATACACCCGAAGCCAGTAACTACACCATCCCCTTCTAACATTTTGTTATCTATGTCAAAGCCCGTGGGAATTGGCTGTGAAAAAGGCTCTAATTCAATAAACGAATCGCGGTCAAGAAGCTTATCAATCCTTTCCCTCGCTGTAAGCTTGCCTTTGCGGTGCTCCCTTTCTACAGCTTCAAGATTGCCGTGAGTTACTCTTTGTCTAATAGCTTTAATCCTACGATGCGCTTCTTCCATAACTTCTTCCGTAATACATTTAGTATTTACATAGGTCGTGCAATTTATATGAAAATAGGTTTAACTACCTATTGTTAAAAGACAGTCAACGTTGATAATCAGCTTGGGTCATGATTTTTATATTCGTGGTCGCCACGAAGGCGCCGACAATTCGTTGTGCAAAAGCTGATCGGTCATGTTATAGCGAACGTCTTAAATAACATTACATAATGATAGGATCTTATTCGGTCGCC
>CAYVMK010000136.1:0-6031 GCA_964452445.1 uncultured Desulfonema sp.
TTTATGTTCACGAGGGGGATGAGGCTGTCCGGCATATATTCAGGGTCGCATCGAGTCTTGATTCAATGATGGTCGGAGAGCCTCAGGTTCTTGGGCAGATAAAAGAAGCCTATTTTAATGCAACAAAAAGAAAAACCTCAGGGGTTATATTAAACAGGCTACTTCACAGAACTTTTTTACGGCAAAAAGGATAAGAACAGAAACCGGAATCGGAGGTCATGCCGTTTCAATCAGCTATGCCGCAATTGAGCTGGCCAGGAAAATATTCGGGCAGCTTGAGGGGAAAAAAGCGCTGCTGATAGGCGCAGGGGAGATGGCCGAACTCGCTGTTGAACATCTGCTCAAAAACAGGGTTAAAGAAATATATGTTGCAAACAGGACATTTAAAAACGGCGTTGAACTTGCCAGGAAATTCGGCGGGAGCGCCATACGGTTTGAAGAGATCCCCGGTTTTATTCTGCAAGTTGATATTATAATCAGTTCAACCGGTTCGCCTGACATAATAGTTACAAAAGATCAGGTAAAACATATTATGCCCGTTAGGCGGAATCGCCCGCTTTTCTTTATTGATATTGCAGTTCCGAGGGATATTGATCCTGCAATAAATAAACTGAACAACGCTTATGTCTACGACATAGATGATTTAAACGGTGTTATTGATGAAAATCTTGAGGATAGAAACAAAGAGGCTATAAAGGGTGAAAGAATTATTGACGAAGCCGTTATAAGCTTCAGGCAATGGTATGACAGCCTTGATGTTGTTCCCACCATCATCGAATTAAGGAAAAAAATAGACTCGATAGCAACAGCCGAGATTCAGAGGACAATACAATCCATGAAGCTTTCGGAAAGCGACCGGGAAGCCTTTTACAGGATGAAAAACGCTCTGATAAACAAAATAATGCATCATCCTACACTTTTGCTGAAACAGGACGGGTGCCATGGAAGTAATTCCGTTTATACTGATATTACCCGCAAGCTTTTCAATCTTGACGAGTGACGGCTTCGTAAAAAACCTCCATGCCCCGTGGGACACCACGAAGCATGAAAATAAGGTTCTATTTTTGTAGTAAGCCGTGAAAGAGCAATAATTTTATAAAACCACGAAGATCACGAAGTACACGAAGCTGAAAACATTATATATTCTATTTCTTTCTTCTCCGCCTCAGGCGGATTCGTGGCCTTCGTGGTAAATTTGATTTTTTTTATAAAACCGTCATGATTAATGATTACATAAAATAAATTTACTGATGGAGGACCGATTTGAAAAAAATTGCTTTTCTGTTTCCCGGTCAGGGATCACAAAATGTCGGAATGGGGTTTGATTTTTACCAGGAGTTTGTTTTTGTTAAAGAACTCTTTGAAATGGCCTCGGAAATTTGCAAAATAAACATACCTGAACTTTGCTTCAAAGGGCCGATGGAAGAGTTGACAAAAACAATTAATCTGCAGCCTTCGGTGACAGCCGTAAATCTCGCGTGTCTTATGGCGGTTGAAAAGGAGGGGATAATTCCGGCTTTTTTGACAGGACACAGCCTTGGGGAATACTGCGCCCTGTGTGCTGCTGGTGTGATTTCCCGGGAGGACGCTTTCAGGCTTGTCTATAAACGCGGAGAGCTCATGCACAGGGAATCGATTAAGCATAAAGGAATAATGCATGCGATAGTCGGGCTTCCTGTCGAAGATATTGAGCGGATAATAGCCGAAGTAAAAAATGAGGGTATTGTATCGGTAGCAAATCACAACACAAAGACCCAGATAGTCATCACCGGTGAACCTGAAGCGGTTAATAAGGTTTCAGCCCTTGCTTCCGCGAAAGGGGCAAAGCCGGTTCCCTTAAATGTAAGCGGGGCATGGCACAGCAAACTGATTAAGGGGGCGGAGGATGATTTTAAGAAGTATCTTGAAAACATCACTTTCAGCAAGCCTGCAATCCCTGTTATTCATAATGTTACCGCTGATGTTTCCAGTGATCCTTCTGAAACCAGAGTCCTGATGGAAAAGCAGTTGTGCAGTCCTGTAAAATGGTTTGATTCAATCAAAAGACTGATGGATGAAGAGGTCGAAATATTTGCAGAAATCGGCCCGGGGAGGGTGCTTGCCGGGCTGTTAAATAAAATATTGCCGAAGGATTACCCCCATAAAACTCATAACGTCAATTCATTAAAAAACTTTGAGAATTTTATAAAAGAAGTCAAATAGTTTCGTGCCAAGCCGTCGTTCAAAAATAACCGCAACCCCGATAAACGGGACTTTTTTCAGCACCCCCTTGAGGGGTGTAAGTAAGTTTACGAAATTATTTCCTGCCGCTCTTTTCAGCACCCTCTTGAGGAGTAGAAAAACGCAGGATATAATTTCTAACTTACTAACAGATATCCTGCTGGGGTTCCTCGCTGTCTTCAGGTTCAACCCATAATATATGCCGTTTGTTGACAAAAAGGATTTTACCGATTCCATCTCTGTAAGATACATCAACCATTACAATAAAAGGGGCTTCAGATTTTGTAAAAATATCTGAGACCCTCTGATTCGAGGAAACATTTATCCTTCCCTGAATCGTTGATCCGTCCGAAGTTTTGACGGTGATTTTCTTATAATCCGTTTTAGTGCATATATCCTGTTTACTTTGTTCCAATTATTCACCTCTGTTATTTATAATTATAATTGAAGCTCCCGCCTCAAGACCTCGGCGCGCTCAATCGAGCCACAGCGGGGAGTCTTTAACTGGAAAAAAAATAAATTATTCGCATATGCTCCGACGTTTGCAAGACTATATTACATAATTTATTGCGATACAATAAATAAAATGCGCTGCAAAGATTGAAGCGCCCCGCTGCAAGCAGCGGGGAAGTTGCTCGCTGTTTCGGTTCAAAGACAGCTTTGTATAAAAAACATCTTTATTTGATCGATTTTTCATGGTATGCGTAACAATTCAAAATAGAAATCTCTTAAGGAAAAGGGACTCGCTATGAAGAAAAAAGATATTGAATATTTCAGAGAGTTTTTGACAAAACGCTTGGAAGAGCTTTTGAGTCAGGCAGATTATACCGTTTCCGGTATGAATGATCCCAAAGAAAATTTTCCGGATCCTACAGACCGTGCCGCTCTTGAGGCAGACCGTAATTTTATGTTAAGGATCAGGGACAGGGAGAGCAAGCTTATTCGTAAAATCAAATCGGCCCTTGAGCGCATAGAAAACGGCACCTTTGGCGTATGTGAAACCTGCGGCGGGGTGATTTCAGTTAAGCGCCTGAAGGCAAGACCGGTAACTTCTCAGTGCATTGAATGCAAATCAAAAGAGGAGGCCTTGGAAAAAGCTCTTGGTTTATAGTAATAACAGGGGTATAGATCTTCATATCCATTCAACCGCATCAGACGGAACATTTTCTCCCTGTGAAATCCTTGCCCTGGCAAAAAAGCTTAATCTTGCTGCGATTGCAATCACAGATCATGATACGATTGCCGGTTCCAAAGAAGCGATCGATACGGGCATTCCATCGGAAATAAAATTTTTAACAGGAGTTGAAATCAGCGCGGCTCCTCCTTCGTCTTTTTCCTGTTCGGGAAGTTTCCATATCCTGGGCTATTCTTTCCGTTCGGATGATCCTGTTTTGAATCAGACTCTTTACACTCTCCAGATGTCCCGGAAAAACCGTAATCCCGGGATAATCGAGCGCTTGAAAAATCTTGGGTTTGACATTTCAATCGAAGATGTTATTAAATTTGCAGGCGACGGGCAAACAGGAAGACCACACATTGCCCGTCTTATGACAGAGAAAGGTTTTGTCGGATCTATCAACGAGGCTTTCGATAAATACCTGGGAAAAGGAAAACCGGCATATGTTGATAAATATCGGATTGAATGCGGCACGGCGATCGAAATTGTAACCGGCGCCGGCGGTATTCCCGTTCTGGCCCATCCGTCGCTTATAAATATTTGTAATGGCAGGAACTTTGATGATCTGATAGCTGATTTGAAAAAATTGGGAATTAAGGGCATAGAAGCCTATTACCCTGAGCATTCAAAAGCCCAGATTTCCTATTACGTGCAACTGGCGGAAAAACATAAGCTGCTTATAACAGGGGGTACCGATTTTCACGGCTCGCTGAAACCTGATGTCAGTATGGGATCCGGAAGAGGAAACTTTCACGTGCCTTATTATTTGTATGAAAATCTTATAAAAAGGAATTTTTTAAATGGAACGTCCGGATCTTTCAGGGTTAACGAAAAAACTTTCATATGAATTTAATAATCAAGACCTGCTTGAAGAGGCTCTTCGGCACAGTTCGTTTGTGAATGAGCAGGCAGGCACGCAATTGCGTGATAATGAGACGCTTGAGTTTTTAGGGGATGCTGTTCTGAATCTGGTAATGGGTCATCTTCTGATACATCGCTTTCCGGAGCTTAAGGAAGGCGACCTGTCCAGAATGCGCTCAAATCTTGTTAATGAATCACAGGTTGCATCAATTGCCAGGTCTTTGGATCTCGGCTCCTTTGTCCTGCTTGGAAGGGGGGAGTTTTTAACCAACGGGCGGGAAAAAAAATCAATTCTTGCCAACACATTTGAAGCCGTCATTGCATCGGTATATCTTGATGGCGGGTATGACGCAGCATTTGGAATAATAGAAAATTTTTTCTTGCCTTATTTCGTGTCAGACGGAAAACCTGCTGTAATTTATGATTATAAAACCAAGATACAGGAATTGATACAGAACGGTCAGGGATCTAAACCGGTTTACAATGTTATAGAAGAAACCGGCCCGGACCATAACAAGATATTTAAAGTGGCGCTATCGGTTAATAACATTCATACCGAAGGCTGCGGGAAAAGCAAAAAACTTGCAGAACAGGATGCTGCCAGAAAAGCGTTTGATATACTGACGGCAAATCGAATGAAAACCGATGGATAATGACCTGAAAGATTTAATAATACCCGTTTTTGTTCCCCACGCAGGATGCCCCAATAAATGTATTTTCTGTAACCAGAATACCGTTACAGGAGAAAAAACGGGTATACCTTCACAGGAAGAATTGCATAATATTATAGGTACATTTTTAAGTTATAAGGGGGGAAAAAGAAACAGGGTTCAAATCGGATTTTACGGAGGTAATTTTTTAGGCCTGGAAACAGGCATAATCAAAAAGCTTCTGTCTGCGGCAACAGGCTATGTAAAAAACGGTCTTGTTGAGAGCATACGGTTTTCGACACGCCCGGATACCATTGATGACTATAACCTTGATATTGTAGAAAATTTCCCGGTTTCAACGATTGAACTGGGCGTGCAGTCGATGGATGATGCAGTGCTGACAGCGGCAAAGCGCGGGCACACATCTTCAGATACAATAAACGCGGTTTCGCTGATCAAAAAAAGGAATTTTAAGACAGGCATTCAGATGATGATAGGATTGCCGGGTGACGATGAGAGCAGATCGCTTTATACGGCGCACCGCATATCGGAACTTTTCCCTGATTTTGTAAGAATATATCCGACCGTTGTATTGGCAGGAAGCCCGCTTGCCGTGTTATATAAGAAAGGAAAATATGCGCCGCTCTCTCTTGAAGAAGGCGTGTCTATTACAAAAAAAGTATTTCTTGTTTTCAAAGAAAATAATATCAAGGTTATCCGCATGGGTTTGCAGGCAACTGAGGATCTTCGGGAAGGAACTTCTGTTCTTGCAGGGCCCTACCATCCGGCCTTCGGCCATCTCGTATATTCGGAAATTTTTCTTGATAATATAATTGGTGTTCTCCAATCGGAATCCGTCCTGTCTGATGAGATAATCATAAGGGTTCATCCGAAAAGTGTTTCGGAACTCCGTGGATTGAAAAACGGCAATATCAGGAAAATAAAAAGCTTGTTTGACATCAAATCTGTGCGTGTTGTGCCTGACTCGTCCCTGAGGCATTATAAATACAGTGCTGAAATGGATTGGAAATATATGTAACAGTTTAGTCACTTTCCTCCTGACTATGGAACAGGAGTTTAAGGGTAAATCAGCAGAAACTGGATATATTGATGTAATAACAAC
>CAYVMK010000137.1:0-6029 GCA_964452445.1 uncultured Desulfonema sp.
CTCCTTCGAGGAGGCTTCATCAAACCACGTCCTATGGGCGTGGTAGGTGATTTATAGGTGTGGTATTCTTGGCGATTCTTTTTATTGGCGTGCGTGACTTTACGAATATACATGGATAACAGCTATCACAGAAAATTCACGCTGTCAAGACCATTTATAAGATTTTGGCACTACAAATGAATTTTCAAAGAACCGTGCGTATAACTACTTGATATTGTTAGTTGTAGACTTTTGAAAAAGACAAAATAACCCCAAATTTACACTTTTGACCATGAACTTGGGTTAAGAATTTTGTTGAGAGAATCAATCAAGGGCAAATCGACCTCAACGCTTTTTTTAACATCCGGATCATCGAAACGTTCGGCTACTCCCTCACGGTTGTACTTACGGGATATCTTTTTACCGAACTCCGGCAGGTTGTATTGAGTGTTGGTATTCTGGATATGGGCGACCAGTTCACCGCAGCGGCTGGCAATATACATGCGGCGGCGCAACAGATCCCTGGTAGCGCGCATTTTAGCCGGATATGGATAGGCGATGGGGAAATTGCCGCCTCTTAATAAGGCGGCAATTTTGTATGAATCTATTTTATCGTTTTTTGTTTTGCCTCCGTAAATAGCTTTCATGTATAATGCATGCCCAAGAACGAACGGGATTTTATGTTCAGCGCACAGGTCTGAAATCCAGTACCAGCAAAAGACGCATTCGACTCCGATAACAATATCGTCGAGGAATGGGAAAATGATTTCAAAGAGCAGTTCAGTGTCCGTTTTGATGTTTTGATGGACCTTCATTTGGATGAAGGGTTGCTGAAATTGTGGTAATTTCAATATAACACCTTCATCTGATGGAAGGCCATAACTAGTATCAAATCGCTCCAGCGGACGGGCGTTGTGACGTCCGACGCTGAGCTTTACGGCAGTGAAATGAAACAATTCATCGTTGCCGGGTTAATTATAGCACTACGCAAAGACATATTCTGGTAAGGTTGCTTGGCGTCTCTATTGGTCCTTACATTCAGTGATCCTAATGAATAGAAAACGGTGGGAAAAAAGGGGGTGGATCTGATGGGAAATAACGTATCTTCAAATTTGAAAAATAGCCGTCTAACAAGAAAAGAGTACTGGGGAGATCGTTGGAAAAGAATCAAATTACCATCAGAAATTCGATGGGATACTGCAAGTCCATTAACAAAAGAGATATTAAATGTGTTTGATACCTATCTCCCACATCAATCAGGGTTGACTATCTTAGAAATAGGTGGCGCTCCTGGCGGATTTCTTGCCTACTTTGTCAAGCAGTTTGGTTACTCAGCGTATGCAATAGACTATTCCGATATTGGGTGTGAAAAGTTAAGTGAAAATTTTGATATTATGAATCTGGACGTCACTATCTACAAACGCGACATTTTTAGTGATTTGTCTGACCTGCCGCTATTTGATATAGTTTTTTCGACGGGATTCATTGAGCATTTCAGCGATTTGGATATGGTTGTCGGAAGACATGTCAATCTGTTAAAAAAAGGCGGAATCCTCGTGCTGGGAGTTCCCAATTTGCGGGGGATTACACATGTTGTCCTGAAGAGACTGTCCCCGCAGTTACTTTTAAGACATAACCTTGAGGCTATGGATATAAAGAACTGGGAATCTTTTGAGCTAAAGCACGAACTGAAAACTGTATTTAAAGGATATATTGGAGGGTTCGAACCGCGAAATTTCCGCCGGTGTGAGGACCGAACCCTCAAAAACCAATTGATAAGGTTATTTTTTAAGCCCCTTAGATTCTTAATTACCGACAGGTTCAGGTTCCTTAGAAGCTTCAATTCGATATATTGGAGCGCTTATTTTGTGGGCATTTACAGAAAGGCATGATGGTTCCGCAAAAAGTCAAAATTCAGATGACTTTGCGAGACCCTTGCATAACATCCGGTTAAAAATCTTGCAGGAGTAATGGGCTTAAGTGACTCGCAAGAAATTTGTGAGGTAACATAACGACGCCCCAAAAATTGTCGACAAAGAGATACAGGCTTTAGACAATATCACGGCTGTCCGGATTTCATGTAAGTCCACCTTGGCGGATTGCCGAAGTCGGAATCGCATTCTTGCGGGTCGCTTAACCCAAGTTCGCCAATTTTTTTTGTAAAGTGAGGCGTAGCAGCCATTCCGGGCAGATTATGGGCGCTACTCATTTTGCAGCATAGGTGCGACGGCCAAGCGGATTGCCCGACAGGCCAAGACAGTGGTAGATCAACTGATGATCCGGTTCCGGCCTGATTTTGGCGAACTTGGGTTAAGTACGGGAAAGCGCGTAAGGACGCATAGATTTATGCTTTCAGCTTTGCTGAAGAAAAAGTGCAGTTGCCAGAAGTAACAGCCCAGTAAAAACGACAATCCAGTCTGCCGGGCGCATTTTGTAATCCTTAAGAAATGTCCTCCCCGGGCGGCCGAAGCCGCGGGACTCCATCGCTTCAGCAAGCTCTTCCGCAAGCCGGATCGACTGAATAAGCACCGGTATCAATAACACATGAAAATACCGGACGGCTTTCCATCCCGGTCCGATCGGAATACCCCTTGAGCGCTGGGCATCGAGCACGTTTCCGGCTTTGCGCGCCATAACCGGAACAAACTGCAAAGATACGCTCATGACAAAAGCGACCGGATACGGCATTCCGGCCTTTACAAGCGCATTTCCCAGATCCTCGGGCGATGTTGAGGTAAAAAAGGCGAAAAAAACCGAGGCGATGTTTATAAGTTTTAATCCGGCAATAAATGCGGATTTTCCATCTGAAGACCACCAGACAACAGCGCCGAAAAATATTGCCATCGGAGCAACGGCTTTAAACCAGCGCAAATGCTCTTTTGTTTTTCCTGCGATAAGAATAAGAAGCAGAATGAGCGCCCATTCGAAAAGAAGCGGAAGAAGTTCGTATGAAAACACGACAAGAATGACGTAATAAACGGAAAGGAGAAGTTTTGTTCTCGGATCAAGCGTCATCTTTCATCCTTTCAGCAGGTAGAAGGCCCGCAAGCCGCATAGCCGTTTTATCGGAGATTACCTTGCCGGGCGTTCCTTCGGAAATTATTTTACCCTTTGCCATGAGTAGAAACCGGTGCGCATTCTGTTTTGCAAATAAAAGATCGTGGGTTACAAGAAGAACGGCGATTCCTTCCGCCGTGAGTTCGGATAAAAAGCCTGAAAGTGCGCAGCGGAAACGGGCATCCTGTCCCTCCGTAGGCTCGTCAAGCGCAAGAACGGCCGGTTTTGCGGCAAGGGCCGAAGCAAAGACAACACGTTTTTTTTCTCCTCCGCTCAGCCGGTAAGGCGCGCGTTTTAACAACTTTTCCAGGCCGAAAAGATCAACCAGCCTGTTTATCCATTTTTCGTCATAACAATTGAGAGCATCGGATCCTGCCGATATTTCATCCCGCACGTTCAGCATGAAAAACTGGCTGTCCGGATTCTGAAAGGCTATGCCGGCATAACGCGCAAGCTCCGGAATTTTCTTTTGCGACGTGTCAAGTCCCATGAGAGTGATTTTTCCCTTATCCGGCCGGTAAAGTCCGTTTATGTGCTTTAAGAGCGTAGTCTTCCCAGCTCCGTTTGCTCCCAGAACGGCGATGCACTCTCCTTTGCGCAGAGTGAAACTGATATCTTTCAGAAGGGGAGCGCCGTTTTTAGAAAAAGAGATATTTTCAACGGAAAGAACCGTTTCGGCTCCGGGCGGCTGGTCGGGGATTCCGATTTTTTCCTCCACGGGTCCGTAAAGAGGAAATTCGAGGCCGTACTCTTTTACATGGCGCGGCAGAAGCAGTGCGGGAGGCGTGTCAATTACAATACGTCCGTCGTGAATAACAACCACGCGATTGACATCAGGGAGTGTGTAGTGGAGGCGGTGTTCGGCGATAACGATGCACACCCCCTGCCTGCGGATCTCTTTTAATGCCGAACGGACTCTCTGCACGTTCGAAGGGTCCAGATTCGCGTAGGGCTCGTCGAGCACAATTAATTTCGGCGACAGCGCGGTTGCAGCCGCTATCGCAACAAGCTGTTTTTCGCCGTCCGAGAGTGTATGTGGGTTACTGTGAAGAATATCCGCAATGGAAAGTTTTTCCGCCGCCCGCTTGACTCTGCTTTTTATTTCAGACGGCGCAAGCCCCAGGCTTTCAAGACCGAAGGCAATTTCATGCTCGACGGCGCTGCAGAAGAGCTGTGCTTCAGGATTTTGAAAGACCATTCCGACCAGTTCAAGCATATCTCCGACCATCCGGATGGCAGTGTCGACTCCGGCTATTCGCACATATCCTTCGAGAGCTCCGCCGTAAAAATGAGGAATAAGGCCGTTTAGTGTGCGGCACAGAGTCGATTTTCCGGAGCCGCTCTGTCCGCAAAGTAGAATATATTCATTTTCCCCGGCTGTAAGATCTATTCCGTTTAGTACTGGAAAGGCCGTTTCTTCCCGGTAGGAATATTTAAGGCTGCTTATTTTTACCGTATGAGAGTAATGCATCAGGCATTATAACTTTCAGGATACAGAATATCCGCGCGGATCAATGCCTTCACGGATATGACTCCAAGAATTGCCCCGGTCACGGAACTTGCGAGGAAGGAAGGAATAAGCGCGACAAGAGGTATCGCTTTCCCCATCAATACGGGAGCAAAAAAAAGCGAGCTTACGACGGGGGCGATAATCCCTGATCCGATTATTTCACCGAATGCCCCGATATACAAATTCCGTGTATATCGAAAGAGGTAGCCGGCAAGGATGGCGCCGATCATCCCTCCGGGAAAAGCGAGAATGGTGCCGACACCCATTACATTCCGGATCAGGCCGATAACGGCAGCCGTTACCATCGCCCAGAAAGGGCCGAGGAGCACCGCCCCCAGCATGTTGATGAAATGCTGGGTAGGATTTATTTTGGCAATCCCGACGGGAAAAGAGGTGTATGGTGAAAGCGCGATTCCTGCCGCCGCAAGAACGACCGCATACGCCGCTTTGCGGGTATAACTCTTTGCCGGTTCCGAATGCTGATTTTCCATAATTTATTTTTTAAAAACCTTTCTTAAAATAAGATTGTTTACTTTCCATATGATTTTCCGGCTCTTTCGTGAAAATTGAAGAAATGGTCGACAGGGCCGTGGCCGTGCCCGATTTCAAGCGAATGTTCTATGGCGCCTGTTATATATGCTTTCGCAGCAGAGACGGCGTTGAAAAAATCGATGTCTTTTGCAAGATTTGCCGCTATTGCAGAAGAAAAGGTGCAGCCTGTTCCGTGTGTGTTTATTGTCTCAATCCTTTGACTCGTCAGTTCCTTGAAAAGAATCCCGTCGTATAAAATATCCGTTGCGAATTTTCCTCCGAGATGCCCTCCTTTTACAACTACCTTTTTTGCGCCGAGTCTTAAAATCCTTGCCGCGGCGTGTTTCATTTCATCTATGCTTTCTATTTTTGCATCCGTCAGGGCTTCCGCTTCATAAATGTTCGGAGTGACAACTTCCGCAAGGGGAAAGAGATTTTCGACAAGGGCATCCCGCGCATCTTTTTTAAGAAGGCTGTACCCGCTTTTTGAAATCATGACAGGGTCAAGGACCACAGGCGGCAGGTTGATTTTCCCAAGAGCGCCCGCAATTGTTTCAATCAGTTTTATGCCGGAGACCATGCCTATTTTAACGGCATCGATACGTATATCTTCAAACAGGTAAAGAATCTGGTCACGCACGATATCGGGGTTGATCTCCTGAACACCGTAAACCTTCTTCGTGTTCTGAACCGTCACGGCTGTTATCACGCTCATGCCGAAAACACCGTGAGCGTGAAACGTTTTAAGATCGGCCTGGATTCCTGCGCCGCCCGAAGGATCCGAGCCTGCTATTGTTAAAGCTGTTTTCATATTAAAGCTCCGGTAAATTATGACGGCTTCGTAAAAAGTCTACATATCCGATAACCGGGGACCAGAAATCAGGAACCATTTTTTATTGCCGGGAGAAAACTTCGGAAAGAATAGAATAAGGAAAATTGCCTTCAGGGATCA
>CAYVMK010000138.1:0-5949 GCA_964452445.1 uncultured Desulfonema sp.
TCGCGGAGATGGGCGGAATCGGGGTGATGGGCGGCATAATCGGCGGCCTCATGACATACATCGGGCTGAACACCTTTGCCTTGAACTCACCTGCGTATACCCCTGAGCTCTTCGCGACGATGTCCACGGTCCTGATAATCACATTCATCGGGATAATCGACGACCTCCTCGGGTGGAAGGTCGGGCTCTCGCAGCTCCAGAAGCCGCTGCTTACGATCCCCGCAGCGCTCCCGATGATGGTTATCAACGCCGGGCAGTCGTCGGTCGCCCTGCCGTTTTTTGGGGATGTCAACCTCGGGATACTCTACCCGCTGCTCCTGGTGCCTGTCGGCATAGTGGGTGCTTCGAATGGTTACAACATGCTCGCCGGATACAACGGTCTCGAGGCAGGGATGGGCATAATCATACTTACTGCGATGGGGACGGTGGCATACTTCACCGGGAGCCCTTACGTTGCGGTCATCGCGATGATCTCGGTCGCCGCCCTGATGGCGTTCTTCATCTTCAACTGGTACCCCGCGAAGATCTTCCCGGGGAACGCGTTCACCTACATGATTGGCGCCATAATCGCATGCGTCGCCATCCTCGGGAACATGGAGAAGCTTGCGCTTGTCGCATTCGTCCCCTACTTCGCAGACTTCATCCTCAAGGCGAGGAGCCACATGAAGGCGGAGGAGTTCGGCAAGGTCCAGGAGGACGGGGCTCTTGAGCGGCCTTACGAGAAGTACTACGGGCTCACGCACGTGCTCATCGACGTCATATCCAAGCTCAAGAAGAAGGCATATGAACGGGACGTCGTCATATTCTGCTTCGCAATCGAGGCGGTCTGCGTTATATTGGGCATGATTCTCTACATTTAACTTACGTATTAACGCAAGCTGCATCGTCTGTCTGCTCTTAACTATGCTTAACTTAACCCTTCATGATGATATGTAAAATTACTGAATGTTTGTATGCTATCTAGCAATTATTCTTAATTATTTTTTATTAATCCGAAATATTTATTATTTCTACTTCATTCAACTTACTAAGGGAAACCAATGCGAATAGACATTGCGATGTGGGCCAGGAATGGCGCGCTATTCTTACCAAAAACCCTCAAACAAATAGACAGAGTTTTCCCTAGTGAGCACTTAGGAAAAAAAATTTTCATTGACGATCATTCAACTGACGATACTGCTTCAATTGCTAAAGATTTCTGTTGGAACGTTTATGAGAATGAGAAAGGTGGCATCGGAAATGGTGCTAATCAAGCCTTAAGCAAGGTTGAGACAACATTATTCGCATCATTTGAACAGGATGTTTTTTTAAATCGGAAATGGTTTGACCGAATAGCACCGGTGCTGGATGCTCCTTCTGTCGCGGTGGCTCAAGGCTGGCGCCTATCCACCAATCACACTCAACGGGCTTTGGAAGAGTTCGGCATCGAATGGTTTGGGAAGATACCTCTTTACAGTATTGATAACAACATCTACAAGACTGACGCAGTGCGCGCAGTCGGTGGATTTCCAACACATGTAACTTATTGTATAGACGGTGTGCTTAGGGCGCATCTTCAAAGGGCAGGATGGAAATGGATAACCGATCTTTCACTTCTGTCTCAGCACATAAAGCCGTTTAATCTTATAGACTATGCGAAAAATTATTCTATCATTGGAAAGGACACGCCAATCATGCTTGCAGAAGGGCTGCTCATGGAGGATGAGATAAAAAAACTCAAGCTCCACAATCAAATTAAAAAAATTATGTATTCGCCAGTCATCGGAGCTGGTTTGGCCGTCCGGAAGAATGATCCATACTTATTCTTCTACTACCCTCTTATACGACTCTTCCAGCTCAAAGGCTTCCTCGCTGGTCAAAGTCATCCAGATGCAAAAAATGACACCTATGAAAGGCGTTCCTAAAAACGCATCTGTGACTGTTGATTGTATATATAAGTCCGGTTTCACATGGCTCGATATAAAGAAACCCCCATATGTGCTTCTAGTGTTACGCCCTGACCACGTAGGATTAGTTGAAGCATTTTCACGCCACTCTGTTAATGCATTTGCATACTTTGTGGACCCATCGACTATACATGACCGGACGCATTATTTTCCTAGATGGGCAAAGCAGTAAACGACTTCCTAAAACCAGATAGGATTGTAATCGGCGCAAACGACGAAAGAAGCAAGAAAACGCTTGAGCAAATTTACTCGCCCTTCCACTACCCCGTAATTATGACTGACACGTCAACAGCAGAGCTGATTAAATACGCAAACAATTCGTTCCTTGCAATGAAAGTTAGCTTCATCAACATGACGGCTAACTTATGCCAAGCCATTCCTGGATCAGACGTTCGGACTGTTGCAAAGGGGGTTGGTCTTGACAACCGAATTGGGCCGATTTTTCTGAAAGCCAGAGCCGGATGGGATGGTAGCTGTTGGCCAAAGGACCTGAACGCACTGATGCATTTTGGCAGTACGAACGATGTTGACTTGCCCCTGATAAGTGCCACGCTCAGCATTAATGACTCTCAGCCTGAGAAACTAGTACGCCTGATCGAAGAACTTCTCGTAGACCAGAAGAGGAAGAAGATTGCGATATTAGGTTTAGCTTTCAAACCCAATACCAACGATATCCGATACGCCATTTCTTTTTAAATAGTTCGGGCCCTTCTTGAGAAAGGTGCAAAGGTTAAGGCATACGATCCCTTTACAATAGACAACTTCAGACACTTCCTAAACGATTCAAAAGTAACTTATGATAGCTCATCAAGGCTCTGCATAAAAGGTACTAATTTGTGCCGTGATTGTGACGGAATGGGACGAGTTCAAGGGGATAACACCAGAAGAATACCTGCAATTAATGGAAACACCTATATTGGTCGATGGCAGACGAATTTATGAACCCAAAGTATACTCCAAACTGCTTCGATTCAAAGCAATTGGTTTGGGGCCTTATGCACAGCGTCTGATAATGGTGGTTAAATTTTACAATTTTGATTATTGCTCCACACAATTTAATATTAGTCCATGTTCCATAGAGGTAAAAGGTCAGAAAAGTTGACTGTTTCTCCAGCATCAGGCGTGTCACCCGGTTCCAAGGTACGCTTAAGGTACGCCTCGCTGGTAATGTATGCCATAAGCATTGCTGGTGCTGTGCTGAGCCTCTACTTTGTTACTCTTTTGGCAAGACGGATCAGCGTTGATGAGTATGGCATGTGGGTCATGATAGCGAAATACGTTGGATATTTTGTAGTTCCTACGGTCATATATTCTCAATGGCTCCCCCGAAATATTAGCCGAGGGTATAATACATCGAGAACCGGCTTGTATACCTCAGTCGTTATGGGTATTATAGCCGTGCCTTTCTATCTTGTAGTAATTCAGATGATTTCGGCCAGTTTTGAACAACCTTTATTACCACTCGTGATCTCTGCTGGCTTCGTATTCCTTGATTACGTTGGTTACGCATTAGGCGGTATCGCCGGAGGTTACTCTCCTCAGATAATCGGGTACACCTCTTTTGCGTTCAAGATAGGGCAGGCGGCTTCAGGATGGCTCTTCGTGGGAATGTGGGCTTTAGGCTTGACTGGTGGGGTAATTGCTGCGCTAATCGGGAGAATATTGATGGATTTTGTAAGTCTATATATGAATAGGACACTTCTCAGGCAGTCAAAGTTTGAATTATCTGTCTTCAAGTCTTGGATTAAGTCCTCATGGCTTCCTTTATTCGGCGCTATCACCGGCATGATTTTTGCTTTTGACGTTGTAGTTGTCAGAGCTATTTATGGTAGTGAGGTTCCCGTTGCGTTCTATGGCATTACGATGAGCATTCTGAGCGTAGTTTTGTTCTCATCCGTCGTTACTTCTTCACTATATCCTAAAATTCTCTCAAAAGGAAACTTAGAAGACCTTCGAGAAGCGATCTGGCTAGCCCTCTTTTTAACGATGCCTGTAATTTGCATAATATTACTTTACGCACAGCCGCTCTGTGCAATATTCGGATTAAAATACCTCGAGGTCGCTGCTCCGCTTAAAATTTTCACACTCGCGTCTTTTATCCAAGTTCTATCATCGCTTGCGAGTATTTCTTATATCGGTCTCGAAAACGTTGATGAAAAAGCACTACTTTCGAAAACTCTAATAAAATCTGCAATGTTCAAGAGCACAATAATTTCTTTCGCCTCTAATGTCGTTTATCTCATTCTCATCGTGTCAATTTCTATTTTTGCATTAAATGCTGAAGAACTCGTCTTTTTCTGGGGGGTTGCATATGCTGTATCTTTCAGTATCTCTTTTGTTTTGTATATCCTTCTGCTTAGACGAGATTTTGCACAACGCTTTCCATTTAAGATTCTTGCAAGAGATCTATCCGTTTTTGTGTTGCCTATGCTCCCTGCGAGCATCCCTCTTTTCTTAATTAATATAGTTTTTGAAGAGGGATTTTATCAGATGCTTCAAAATCTCTTGCTTCCATTGATTCTCTCTTTCTCCATTTATTTTATGGTATTATATGTTATTGATAACAAGTTCAGGTTAACATTAAGAGATGTGATACGGAAGGTTATTTTCAATTAATTGCTATGTCATTATTGGATCAAGTTTATTGTGCGCTTTGTCAGAAACTTATGGGATTAATTGCCATCTAGGTCTCAAAACGGTCATTTTGAATCATGTCAATTGGCTTAATATTTAATTGATGTGAATAATTATAGTGTAAGGACAAGATGGATATTTGAAGATTTTAATTGCAGGTGGAACCGGCGTCATTAGCTCGAACCTAATTCAGAAATTGATTAAGTGTAATCCCTAAGTCTACAATTTGGGGTGCTATGTTAGTGGGCCCGGAGGGATTCGAACCCTCGACCAACAGATTATGAGTCTGTCGCTATAGCCTGACTAAGCTACGGACCCCTTGCGAAACTCAAAGAGATGTGTGAAATTTATCTCTTTTGGGTTATACTCATTTAAAAAACGACATTTATCAAGCTATTTCCAACTGTTCGAATAAGCTTGCATTTACGACTAAATTCATATTGTTGGAGGTTCAATGGATTTATCTTTTATTCTTCGATGGACGTACCATAAAATTTAAAATTTTTTCAAACTCCGCGTCCCAATTTGAGCTTGATAAAATATTGCGGGCTTGTAAGGCAATCATTTGACGTTTATTTTCATCAGACATAATCATTTCAATTTTTTCGTAGACGCAGCTTATAGTCGGCTCAGTAAGAATACAGTTTTCCCCATCCTTAAGTAACCATGTTGTAGCTTGATTATAATTTGTTAAAACTGGGCATCCACTTGCCATAAGTTCAAATGGGATATATGATGGATGTTTTGTTAACATAAAAACCACGCCCAAATCGCATTTTCGATACAGGTCTCCTGTAGCTTCATAAGACAAGACCCCAAGATTGGAAATTTCATTTTCAACACCATAATCAGCAGGGTTCCAATTTTCACCTGCTGTTAACACTTTAACCGCTTTTCCATACTTTCTTTTTATCTTTTGTAATGCCTTTATGCCAATTTCAAAAGCATTACGTTGGATATGGGGTCTTGCATAAAAAAAAATTGTAAATGGTCTTGAGACAATATCGTTACCCGAATTGTGAGTTTGTGGATAAAATACCTTCTCATCTATGCTTGGAATAAAATATTCTCCTATACCCTCGAATTTATTTACACACACGTCATAAAGTCCAGGTGTATTACAGATGCCATAAAATCCAAATCGATACGTTGCTTCAGCAAGCGCATATTCAGATCCCGCAGCATAAAATAAAGGCTCATAATCTTGGATTAGGTAAAATTTTCCTTTAGTGTTGTTATTTTTTAAAACAATATATGCCGACGTCCAAGAAGTAGCAATGATAACATCTGAATAAGGCAATGAATCAAAATCATTATCATGCAATATCACTATTTCCTCATTTTTTAATGAAGGAAAAAGCCCATCTAT
>CAYVMK010000139.1:0-5939 GCA_964452445.1 uncultured Desulfonema sp.
AGCTGGTAAGAAACAGTAAAGGCACGGAAGCAACTCCTTCGGGATGGAAGCCCGGCAAGATGACCCTCAAGCCGGGTGCCGGACTTGTCGGAAAAGTCTGGGAAGTCTGGAAAACGGAAATGGCATTTGATTAAAAAAAGCAATAAATTTATTAATCGAAAAGCCGCCCTCATATAACCGGGGTCGGCTTTCCGGAACGGTATCGCTTTCATGAATACGCGTTTTGTGCTTTTTGCCCTGACATACTTATCCTTCGGGATACTGCTTAATCTTCTTTACCTTATACGGCTTCCGCTTGTCATCATCTCAGACCCGCTGCGAATACAATATTTTAAAATCTATTATAAGTTTCATCAGATCGTATCAAACCTCTTCTGGGAAACGCGCATGACGGGATACCCGGTGGGAAAAAGTCCCCGGCCGGTTTATATTTGCCCTGAACCATCAGACGATTCTGGATAGCCTGCCAATCTATTTGGGACGATGCGGAACGAGATTTATTTGTGAACCGGCTTGGTCAGGAAAAGACTTGCTGGCGTCAAAACATCCCTGATGCTTTAAATCTTGTTTTAAAACTTACGATAGTATAGACAGGAAAACAACTGCGGGCATAATTTATTATCCGATCCTTGGCATGCGGAACAGAGGACATGGAACATGTTGAAAGCATATCTCAAACGGCTGCACGCAATCTACATGCAGGGTGATGCAAGAGAGGAAAGCTATTATTCCGCGCTCGAAACTCTGCTTAATGATTATGCGGAAAGCGCCGGAAAAAAGAACATCCGCGTGACGGTTCTGCCGAAGAAAACCGAAGCCGGCAATCCAGACTTCAGAATATGGGACGGCAGGCAGCACATAATCGGCTATATTGAAGCAAAAGATATTTCCATTCACAATCTTGCCGCAATTGAATCTACCGGCCAGATAAAAAGATATCTCTCCACATTTCCCAATCTGATTTTAACCAATTTTTTTGAATTCAGACTTTATATCAACGGTATTTTTGTTGAAAGTGTTCAGATCGGAAGGCCTTTTATAGTTTACCAGTTGGAGAAAGTTCCTCCGGTTGAAAAAGAGGATGCTTTTTTCAAGTTGCTTGAAAAGTATTTTTCCTTTTCTTTACCGAAAGTCCATGATGCAAAAACACTTGCTGTAGAACTTGCAAAAAGGACTCGCTTTCTGAAAGATGAAGTCATAGCACAGGAGCTGAGGGAAGAGGAACAAACCGAAAAAGGGTTTATCAGAGGCTTTTATAAAGCTTTCAGGGATTATCTTATCACCAGTCTTACAGAAGATGAGTTTTCGGACCTCTATGCGCAGACTATAACCTATGGCCTGTTTGCCGCCCGGACACGTTCCGGGAACGGGTTCAACAGAAAGCTTGCCTATGACAATATTCCTCAGACAACCGGCATACTCAGAGATCTCTTCCAGTTCGTTTCTTTGGGTTCGCTTCCTCAACAGATGGAATGGATTATCGATGATATATCTGAAATCCTGTCTGTGACGGACATAAACAGGCTGCTGCATCAGTTTTTCCATGAAGGCAAAGGCAAAGACCCCATAATCCATTTCTATGAAACATTTCTGTCCGAGTACGATCCGAAGACAAGAGAGATGAGGGGAGTATATTATACTCCTGAACCTGTGGTCTCTTACATTGTACGTTCATTACACGGTATCCTCAAAGGACGTTTCAATAAGCCTCACGGCTTTGCGGATAATAATGTAACGGTTCTGGATCCTGCGGCAGGCACACTTACCTTTCTGGCAGAGACAGCCAAACTGGCGGTTGATGAGTTTGTAACCGGATATGGAGAGGGGGGCAAAAAAAACTTTATAAAAGACCACATCCTGAAAAACTTCTATGCCTTTGAATTGATGATGGCTCCTTATGCCGTCGGACATTTAAAGATGTCCTTCCTACTTGAAGAATTAGGATACAAATTACAAAAAGATGACAGAGTAAAACTATACCTTACCAACACTCTTGAAATGGAAGAACTTGCGCAGACGGAACTCCCGGGCATGGCTTCCCTGTCCGAGGAGAGCCACCTGGCCGGAAAAGTGAAGAAAGAACAGCCCATATTGGTGATATTGGGAAATCCTCCTTATTCGGTGAGTTCCGCCAATAAATCGGATTTTATTGAACGTGAGATGAATGTCTATAAAGAGGATGTTCGAACCGAAAGAAACATTCAGCCGCTTTCAGACGATTATATAAAGTTTATCCGTTTTGCACACTGGAAGATTGCCCGTGATGGCAAGGGTCTAATCGGAATGATTACAAATAATTCCTATTTGTCAGGATTGATCCACAGGGGTATGAGAAAGAAGTTATTTGAAAGCTTCGATGAGATTTACATTCTGAACCTGCACGGAAACAGCCGTATAGGTGAAAAATCCCCTGATGGCGGCAAGGATGAAAACGTCTTTGATATACAACAGGGCGTATCAATTGCATTGTTTATCAAAAACCCATCTCCGCTACCCGGCAGGGGAAGGCGGAGAGGATCAAGCTCTAAGGTTTTTTATCAGGATGTTTATGGCTTGAGAGAAGATAAATACAGCTATTTAAACGCCTTCGACGTCAGCACGACAAAATGGCACGAGCTGAAACCGGTGAAACCACAATATTTTTTTGTGGAGAAAAATTTTTCACAAAAGTCCGAATATGATCAATTTGTATCTATTACCGAAATATTCGACAAATATTCAAGCGGGATAAAAACCCATAGAGACCATTTTGTCGTTGGATTTACAGAAGAAGAAATCAAACAAAGAATGAGAACATTTGTAAGTAATTTGTCCGACGATATTGTTGCCCTGTCTCTGAACCTGAAAGACACCAATGATTTTAAACTGAAAACCACCAGAGAGAAGCTGAAGAAAGAAAACTGGAAAACATCTATCCTGCCGTTTTCATATCGTCCATTTGACAAGAGGTATATTTGTTACAGATCAGAATTAATTGATAGAGACAGGCATGAGATAATGCGGCATTTACTTCATGAAAATCTTGGTCTTATGGTTTCAAGACAGGTCCTTAGAGAATTCAGACATGCATTTGTTACAGTTGATATGGTGAATTATAATTTTATTGATCTGGCCGGGCAATTTGGAACCGGTTATGTTTTTCCTCTCTACCTCTATCGGGAAAAAAATAAACCCGGAAAACGATCTTTCGGCAGCACGATGATGCTTTTTGAACCGGAGGCCGATTATGGAGCGAAAAAACCCAATTTATCAGCCGGCTTTGTCGATAGGTTATCAGGAGCATTCAAAAAGCCGCCTGCGCCTGAACAGATTTTCTATTATATTTATGCTGTTCTATACTCTGAAACATACAGGAAAAAATATGCAGAATTCCTCAAGATAGATTTTCCGAGAGCGCCGTTTACAAACGACTATAAGTTGTTCGTTAAAATGGCAGAATACGGACACAGGCTTGTTGATCTGCACCTGCTTAAATCACCGGAACTTGATTCTCCGATTGTGAAATTTCAGGGAAAAGGAGACAACAGAGTCGAGAAGCCGAGGTATGATGAAACGGGACTTCTTTACATCAACAACGGCCAGTATTTCGAGAAGATAACGCCCGATGTATGGAGCTATCGGATCGGCGGCTATCAGGTTTGTGATAAATGGCTTAAGGACCGCAAAGGCAGGACGTTATCTCTGGAAGAAATAAAACTGTATTGCAGGATTGCGACCGCTCTGAAAAACACAATTGCCGTTCAAAAAAAGATCGACGCAATATATCCTTTAATAGAGGTAACTGCTCAGGAGTCAGAATTCAGGAGCCAGAATCCAGAATAGAAGCAGCGTATGCCGTAAGCTTCTTACTGACTTCTTCAAGTTGAAACATTAACTCCAAAGTATCACCACAACCAAGATCTTTCGCCAGAATTAAATAGTACCGACATTATTCAAGAGAATCTTGCGATCTCGAAAATTCTGGAAAAGGATTTCCTTTTCATTCTGACTCCTGAATTCCGGCTCCTGGCTCCTGAGTAGTTACAAGACGTTCCTATTGTCTCATGCCTCACGCCTTCTGACCCTTATTGCCGGGTTTCTCTATCCGGAGCTTTTCTGAATGGCATTGCTCAACCTTACGAATTCTTCAACGGTAAGGGTTTCGGCGCGCCGCGCAGGATCAATTCCGGCGCTTTTCAGGGCAAAAACCGCAGTTTGCGCGTCGATTTCAAGCTCGCTTCCTGAAAGGGAGTTTTTGAGGGTTTTGCGCCTTTTCCCGAAAGCGGCCTTTATAACTCTGAAAAAAAACTTCTCATCATCCGCCGGAAAATCCGGACTCTCCTTGAATCTTATTTCAATGATCTGGGAATCTATCTTAGGTTTGGGGAAAAAGAGAGATGCTTTTACGTCGGCGATTTTACCGATATCGGCGCAGTACCGCAGCATGACGGAAATCCGGCCGTAATCTTTGCAGCCCGGCTTTGCGCATATCCTTTCCGACAGCTCCTTCTGGAACATCAGTACGGCGCGGCTCAGGCAGCTCCTCTGATTAATGAGCTTTACCAGCACCTGGGATGAGATATTATAAGGAAGATTCCCGATAACGACTATTTTGCGGCCATGCTTTGCGGCTGTGCTTTCAATATCCGTGTCCAGGATGTTTTCGTTCATTATACTGACATTATCGATATTTTTCGCAAGAAGCTCGCTTTTTAACAGGGGTAAGAGATTTATATCCTTTTCGACCGCGTATACTTTTTCTGCGGCAAGAGCAAGAGGAACGGTGAGGGCTCCGAGGCCGGCGCCTATTTCGAGAACAATAGCCTCTTTCGATATGCCGGAACGGGAGACGATCATTTCAGCCGTTTTCGGGTCGGAGAGAAAAGTCTGGCCGAACTGCTTTTTCGGGGAAAGGGTCCATGCAGAAAGGAGAATCCTTGGAGATGTCATGAAGCAGGGTTTCCCTGATTATTGGTCAACAGTCTTCTGCGTGAGCGGAATTTTTTTACCAGGCGGCGGGTGATAAAGTAGGAGGCTGTGGCGAACGGAATTCCGATTATTACTCCGCCGGTTAACAAGGCAATCGTCGCTTTTAATCCCAGCTTTGTCAATTCGGAGAATGTCGTGAATTTAGCGTCATAAGGTAATGAGGCGCCGAGGATAAGGGCGCCGGTTTTATAACTCCCCAGATATATGAAAGGGATGGTAAGAGGATTTCCGATCCAGACGCCTATAGCGGCAGCAGCCTTGCTTGCCCGCAGGATATAAGCCAGAGCTATTGCAAGGACCGTATGAAACGGAAAAGTCGGAGTGATTCCGACAAAAATTCCTATCGCCATCCCTGCCGCTATAAAATTCGGATCTCCCTGGAGTTTTTTTACCCGTTCGGCAAACTCGTATATTTTCTGTTTTAAATTCATAATTACAAATTGCTTTTCCTGTAAAAAAACACAATATATAAAATTGTTTTTACAATAAGTTGTTTACATTAAAATCCGCGCCATTTACAAGAGCATTTATTTTCACGGTCTTGTATCGTAAGAAAAATCATTGCCTTGTTAAAAATTGATGAAGCTTGACTTTTATAGTTTTATCAATTAGTTTTGCATCAACATTTCTCGTGTTTATATTGTTTATTCAGAATATGATCCATGACTGGAAAAGGAGGACACATGGTTAAGAAAAGGGGAAAGTCGGTCAGCTTTGATGCTATGGTCAAATTTTTTATGTTAAATTATAATATTCCGTCGAGGAAAGATATTCAAAAGATCGCTGCCAGGCTGGATAATCTGGAAACGCTTATTAAAAATACCTGTGTGACTGCAAAAGCCGGGCGGACGGCGACCTTCTCAGGCAGAGGAAAATCCTCCGGAGAAAAGCCGATTAAAACGGCTTTTGAAATGGTGTTCGGAGTGATAAAGAGTTTTGGTCGTGGAGCGGGTTTTGCTGAAATTCAGGCT
>CAYVMK010000140.1:0-5913 GCA_964452445.1 uncultured Desulfonema sp.
GAGCATCTTCCTTGTCAGGGATCTGTAATAAGGATCTTTTATCCTGTTTTCCTGGTTCATGACCGCATATTCTCTGATTCTATTTTCATACCGCCTGTCCCGGCTGTCCTGTTTAAAATTTCCTTCACCACTTTTTTAAGCTTTTCAATGCTGCTTCCTCCCTTTTCAACAAATTCCGTCGGATTGATAATTTTGGAGGCAGACAGATAATCTGAAAAAAAAGTATGAAAAATTACCGGAAGGTAGGGAATTCTTTGCCTGAGTTTTTTCAACAATAAAGATTCTTCTGCGTCAGGCAGATCCGGATCAAGAATTAAAAGATCGGCGGGTTCGCGATGATATGCCCATTTTAATACTTCCCGGCCGTTTTCAGCCAGTTCTACAGAGTAGCCTTCGGCCATCATTTCACGCCGCAAAAATTCCCGCACATTTGAATTGCGGTCGGCAATTAATATTTTGATCTTTTTTTTCAAACCTTTTTTCCCGGGCAATTTGTTTGAGCTGATTAACAGCAAGGTATGTGCCATAAGTTATTCGGCAGATGATATTTTATAATATATTGATATTGTTTGATTTGTTATAAACGATTTGGCAGTTGGATTTATAAACCGGTGTCGGTTTTTTTTACAGGATGTAAAGAGTTGCAAAAGGATGGCGCCGGAGGATATTCAGAGATATCATCAGCGGCTGATTTTTGCCGGAGAAATAATAAATGCGATGATTCTGCTTTATATTAAAGGGGAAAAAGTGTAATAACTGTCAATAGTTGACGGTTTCGTAAAGATCAATCAACAAAAGACCGGTTTTCGTGGTCGAATATACTATTATGAGACTTGCAGTCATTTCGGATATTCACGGCAACACGGATGCCTTTATCAGGGTTCTGGCCGATGCCGATTTATCCCGTGTCGATGAAATGGTTTGCCTCGGAGATGTCATAGGCTACGGCCCTGAACCGAACGAAGCTATCCGCCTGATACGTGAACGAAATATTCCGACTGTCACGGGAAACCATGAACTGGGTGTAGTCAAAAGGGATTATCTGAATCTGTTGAATCCCATTGCTTGCCAATCGTTGCTGATTACCATAAAAATGCTGTCCGGAGAATCTTTGAATTTCGTAAACGGCCTTGAGCATTTTTTAGTTTCCTATGACTCCCGTTTTGTTCACGGCTTTCCGCCTGATTCTCCGACAACATACATGTTTGAAATTTCGAACATAAAAATGAAAGACATTTTCGGTCAATACAAAGAAAGGCTCTGTTTTACAGGCCATACCCATAACCCTGAGATGGTTGAATTTGACGGCGATTTTGCTGTCCGCACCCTGCTGAAGAGAGGAGTAACAAACCTGGACAAAGACAAGCGCTACATAATAAATGCCGGAAGCGTCGGGCAGCCGAGAGACGGCGACAATCATGCCAAATATCTGATATGGGATACGTCGGACGACACAATTGAATTAAAATATGTTCCTTATGATATCGGTTCGGTTGTAAATAAAATCATCAGAGCCGGCCTTCCCGAATTAAATGCAAGGAGGCTTATGTGAGGCTTTTACGGGGGCCGTTAATGAATAAAATAGGCAGATAGGAAATATGCGGTCTTCTCGATTTTCAATATTGAGCTTTCTTATAAAAAATAAAAATTGCCTTTAACGTGGTGTTATGCAAAGATTTCATTGCGATAGTGACCTCAAGGATTAATCTATAAGGAGAGATTTGAAATAAAATGAGTAATGAGCCCAACAAAATAATATATTCCATGATCGGGGTGAGCAAGTTTTATGACAAGAAGCCGATTTTAAAAGACATTTATCTGTCCTATTTCTACGGCGCTAAAATCGGTGTTCTTGGTTTAAACGGTTCCGGCAAGAGCTCCCTTTTAAGGATTCTTTCCGGAGTTGACAAGGAATTTGTCGGTCAGACAATACTTTCTCCCGGCCATACAATAGGGTTTCTGGAGCAGGAGCCGAAGCTTGATGAAAACAAGACGGTGCGGAACATAGTTGAAGAGGGAGTGCAGGAAACGGTTAACCTTGTTAATGAATACAACCGGATAAACGAAAAATTTGCGGAGCCGATGTCTGATGATGAGATGGACAAGCTCATTAAGCGGCAGGGTGAAGTTCAGGAAAAACTCGATGCGATTGATGCCTGGGATCTTGACTCACGCCTTGAAATGGCAATGGATTCCCTTCGCTGCCCTCCCGGAAACACTCCCGTAAGGGTTTTATCGGGAGGCGAGAAACGGCGGGTTGCGCTTTGCAGGCTGCTTTTACAGAATCCCGATATTCTGCTTCTGGATGAGCCTACCAACCATCTTGACGCCGAATCGGTGGCATGGCTTGAACAGCATCTTAAGCGATATTCCGGAACAATAATTGCCGTAACGCATGACCGGTATTTTCTGGACAATGTTGCAGGGTGGATACTCGAACTCGACAAGGGACAGGGCATTCCATGGAAAGGAAACTATTCGTCATGGCTGGAGCAGAAGCAGGCAAAACTTCAACAGGAAGAAAAGACCGTGAGCGAGCGCCGGAAAACATTGCAGAGAGAGCTTGAATGGATCAGGATGTCCCCGAAAGGGCGTCATGCAAAATCCAAGGCGCGCATCAATTCCTATGAAGCCCTGCTCGGACAGGAAGGTGAAAAGAAGGCAAAGGATCTTGAAATTTACATTCCGCCGGGGCCCCGCCTTGGGAATCTGGTTATTGAGGCTCGGAATGTAAGCAAGGGGTATAATAACCAGATCCTTGTTGAAAATATGACTTTTTCTCTTCCGCCGGGTGGAATAGTCGGCATTATCGGCCCGAACGGCGCCGGAAAAACAACGCTATTTAGGATGATTGTCGGGCAGGAAAAGCCCGATTCGGGAACTATAAGAATGGGAGAAACGGTAAAGCCGGCGTATGTTGACCAGAGCAGGGATGCCCTTGATCCCGGCAAAAGCATATGGGAGGTAATTTCGGACGGACGCGATGCCATTATGCTTGGAAACAGAGAAGTAAACTCGCGCGCCTATGTCGCGAGGTTCAATTTTTCCGGAACCGACCAGCAGAAGAAAGTCGGGCTTCTTTCGGGAGGTGAAAGGAACAGGGTGCATCTTGCGCGCATGCTGAAGGAGGGCGCGAATGTCCTGCTTCTTGACGAGCCGACCAACGATCTGGACGTAAACACAATGAGGGCGCTGGAGGAAGCGCTTGAAAATTTCGGCGGCTGCGCTGTTGTTATAAGCCACGACAGATGGTTTCTCGACAGGATTGCAACCCATATCCTCGCTTTCGAAGGGGAGAGCAAGGTCGTCTGGTTCGAAGGAAACTACTCAGAATACGAGGCGGATATGAAGGCGCGCCTCGGCGCTGCGGCCAGCCGGCCGCACCGCATTAAATACAGGCAACTTACCAGAATATAGGCGGAGGACTTATGAAACAAAAAAAAAATTTTCATCTCTTGGCTTTCCTTGTTTTTTTCTTGACGGCCTTTTCAGCTTTCCCCTGTTTCGGGGAAAAGCTGCCGATTGCTGCAAGCATATTTCCGGTTGCAGATATGGTGAAACAGGTGGGCGGTGATTATGTCGAAGTCATCACCATTATTCCGCCCGGAGCGAGCCCTCATACATTTGAGCTTAAACCGGGCGTTTTGAAGAAAATATCTTCGGTTAAGATATTCTTTATGATCGGAGCCGGTCTGGAATACTGGAATGAGAAATTCGTAAAAAACACCGGTGGCAAGCTCATGAAGGTTGTGCTGTCGGATGGAGTTGACCTTATCCGTGAAAAAGAGCGCCATCATGGTGAAAAAACCGGTAAGCCGCATTCTGAAGATACATTTGCCAACCCCCATATCTGGCTTGATGTTGAAATAGCAAAATCGATGGTGAAAAAAATTGCTGCAGCTCTCGTTATTGCCGATAAAGAGCATGCGGACTATTATGAAGAGAGAGGCAATAAATATCTTTCCGAACTGGACAGGCTTGACCGCGCAATATATGCCGGAGCAGGAAAGTTTAAAATAAAAAAGTACGTGGCCTTTCACCCTGCATGGGACTACTTTGCGCGACGTTATGGTCTTGAAAGCGCTGGCGTGATTGAATCCGTTCCGGGGAAAAGCCCGACACCTCTTGATATAAAAAATATTGTCGGCAATATTAAAAAACATGGTGTAAAGGCCGTATTTGCGGAACCTCAGTTCAATCCGAAAGTTGCGGAAGTTATAGCAAAAGAAGCCGGAGTAAAAGTGCTGATGCTTGACCCTATGGGAGGGCCGGGAATAAAGGATCGCGGAAATTATATTGATCTTATGAAATATAATCTTTCGGTTCTTCAGGAGGCAATGCTTTGAACAAGGAGAAAACGGATCCGGAAAAACCTGTTATCGCAGAGCTCAGCGATGTTTGGGTCGGTTATGACGGAAAGTGGGTTTTAAAATCCATTTTCCTGGATTGCCGCGCAGGAGAGATTCTCGGAATAGTAGGTCCCAACGGAGCCGGTAAATCGACGTTGCTGAAGGTAATTTTAGGGCTTATCCTGCCCGACAGGGGGAGTGTTGCCCTGTTCGGGAAGAAACCCGGAAAAGCGGCAAGGCTTGAAGCCGGATATCTTCCCCAGATATCACACGCTGAAAGATCGTTTCCTGTTACTGCTCTGGACGTTGTGCTTATGGGTGTTTATAACCGGACAGGTCTTTTCAGGAGACCGGGACGCAAAGAGAAAGGAACGGCAATGGAGATGCTCGCACGCGTCAATATGACTGAACATGCCGGGTATCCGTTCGGGTCATTGTCCGGAGGGCAGCAGCAGAGAATACATATTGCAAGAGCCCTTGCTTCAAAACCGAGGCTTTTGCTGCTTGACGAGCCTTCAACAGGAGTCGACAGCGTCGCCCAGGAGGATTTTTATATCCTGCTTGCGAAATTGAGGGATGAGGAAGGGCTTTCGGTTATAATGGTTTCACATGATATCGGCGTCATTACATCTCATGCGGACAGGGTGGCCTGCCTTAATACCGAGGTTCACTATCACGGGGGGCCTGAGTTATGCCTTTCACCTGAAATAATGGAAAAAGTATTCGGAAAAGATTTGAAGATAATGGTTCATGATTCAAGATGCGCTACATGTAACAAGAGGCACATTAATGATTGAGATGCTTGATTTTGAGTTTATGCGGAATGCATTTCTGGCAGGAATCGTCCTCGGCGTGGTCCTTGCCGTTGTCTCATTTTTTGTTGTACTCCGGCGTTATTCATTCATAGGCGTCGGTGTTGCCCATTCGGCTTTCGGTGGAGTTGCGCTCGGCTCTCTTATGGGAATTTCTCCGACATTGACGGCTCTCGGTTTTGCGGTTGCCGTCGCAAATGCGATAGGCTATATCGGAAGGCAGGAAAAACTCAGCGCCGATACGGCGATTGGCATCTTCTTCTCTCTCGCTATGGCTCTCGGTGTGATATTTATCGGCCTTTCCGACAAATACAACACGGATCTGTTCGGATATCTTTTCGGAAACATTCTTGCCATAACCCGCACAGACCTTGTTATTGTGAGCGTTGTCGGAGCTGTTGTCCTTTTTTCATGCCACATCTTTTTCAAGGAACTCCTTTTTACGGCCTTTGACAGCGAAGTCGCTTTTGTAAGCGGGATGCCGGTTGTATTTCTTGATCATTTTTTTCTGACGATTCTTGCCGTATCCATTGTAATCAGCATAAAAATCGTTGGAATCGTGCTTGTTTCGGCGCTTCTTGTTATTCCCGGCGCGGCCGCATCCCAGGTTACCGTCCGCTATGTCCCGATGATTGCAGTCTCAATTGCAGTTGCGCTGATATCAACAACAGGGGGATTGATTATTTCATATTATGCGGATCTTGCGTCAGGCGCCACGATTGTCACATTTGCGTCATTGATTTTCTTTATTA
>CAYVMK010000141.1:0-5880 GCA_964452445.1 uncultured Desulfonema sp.
GACGTCGTTGCGGTCGGCGAGGGAGCCCTCGTGGATGGCAAAATAATCGCCCCAACCGTTAAAGCCGGTGACAAAGTCGTTTACAAGCGTTACTCGGCAACGGAATTCAAATTTGAAGAAGAGGAGTATTTGATCATCGCGGAAAAAGACATTCTCGCGATCGTCAAATAAAAGGTACAACCATGAGCAAAGAATTAAAGTTTTCCAAAGACGCCCGCACCGCGATTTTGCGCGGAGTGGATACTCTGGCCGATGCGGTCAAAGTCACCTTGGGCCCGAAAGGCCGCAACGTCGTGCTGGAAAAAAGCTACGGGTCGCCCTTGATCACCAATGACGGCGTTACCATTGCCCGCGAGATCGAACTTCCGGACAAATTCGAAAACATGGGCGCCAAACTGATTTACGAAGTAGCCAACAAGACCAATGACGTGGCCGGCGACGGAACCACCACGGCCGCGGTTTTGGCCCATTCGATGATTCACAAAGGGATCGCTGCCATCGAAAACGGCGCCAACCCGGTATTCATGCGCGAAGGCATTGAAATGGCGGCTTCCGAAGTGGCGAAGAAACTTCTGGAAAAGACCCGCAAGATCACCACTAATGAGGACATCGCCAGCGTGGCGACCATCTCCTCCTCCAGCAGCGAAATCGGCAAGATCATCGCCGAAGCGATGGCCAAAGTCGGGACCGCCGGCGTCATCAGCGTGGATGAATCCAAAGGCTTCGATACTTATTTGGAAGTCGTGGAAGGCCTTCAGTATGACAAAGGATATGTTTCTCCGTACATGGTTTCCGACCGTGACAAAATGGAGATCACGCTCGAAAATACTTATGTAATGGTCACCAATCAAAAATTATCATCCATCAAGGATGTGCTTCCGGTTTTGGAACAAGTCGTTCAGGCCAACAAACCGTTATTGATCATTGCGGATGATTTGGAAAACGAAGTCGTCAGCACCTTGATCGTCAACAAACTGCGCGGAACTTTCAATGTGGTTGCCACCAAAGCCCCGGGCTTCGGCGATAACCAGAAAGACATGCTCAGCGACATCGCCATCATGACCGGGGCCAAGTTCTTCGATAAAGATCTGAACATGGAACTCAAGGATCTGACCATCGACGATCTGGGAACCGCAAAAAAAATTACCATTACCAAAGACAATACCACCATCATTGACGGTTCGGGCGATTCATCCGCCCTCAAAGCCCGCATCGAAGAGATCCGCCATCAAGCGGAAAAGGCCACCGGCGAATATGACAAGAAACGGTTCGGAGAACGCCTGGGCAAACTGACCAACGGCGTCGCGGTCGTCAAAGTCGGAGCCATGACCGAAACCGAAATGAAAGACAAAAAACTTCGCATCGAAGATGCCTTGAATGCCACCAAAGCGGCCATCGAGGAAGGGATCATCATTGGCGGCGGAGCCGCCTTCGTGGAAGTTTACAAAGAACTGAAACCAAAACTGAAATCCGACATCGTTGACGTCCAAAAAGGCATCAACGTCGTCATGGAAAGCCTGTTCGCTCCGATCTATCAGATCGCCGAGAACGCCGGCTTTGATGCCAGCGAAATCGTGGAAAAACAAAAACAAAGCCAACCTAATTTCGGGTTTGACGCCAAACTCGGGATTTGGGTGGATATGTTTAAAGCCGGAATCGTCGATCCGACCAAAGTGGCCAGAACGGCGCTTCTGAATGCGGCTTCGATCTCGGCTTTGTTCATCACCACCGAAGTGGCGGTCGTGGACATCAAGGAAGACAAGGAACCGCCAGTTCCGCAAGGAATGTATTAAACCGGTAAATGACAGGCCCTCGCGGCCTGTCATTTTTTTTTGCAATTTTCTTTAAAAAATCCGAAAACTGGTGTATAATATAAATACTAAAACTTTAGGAGACAAACCATGTTAAAACTTGTTAACATCACGAAAAACTATCTGACCGGAGAAAACACCGTCAAGGCTCTGAAAGGGATCAGCGTCGAATTCCGGAAAAACGAATTCGTGTCCGTCCTGGGGCCTTCGGGCTGCGGAAAAACCACCCTGCTCAACATCATCGGCGGATTGGACCGTTACACTTCCGGGGATATGTTCGTCAACAACAAATCCACCAAAGACTTCACCGATTCCGATTGGGACAGTTACCGAAACTTTTCCATCGGTTTCGTTTTTCAGACTTATAATTTGATCACCCACATTTCGGTACTTAAGAATGTTGAACTGGCTTTGACTCTTTCGGGAATTTCGAAAGCCGAACGCAAGGCCCGGGCTCTGAAAGCCTTGATTGATGTCGGTCTGGCCGACCAGGTTTCCAAAAAACCGAATCAGCTGTCCGGCGGGCAGATGCAGAGAGTCGCCATTGCCCGGGCTTTGGTCAACAACCCGGATGTGCTGCTCGCGGACGAACCGACCGGAGCCCTGGATTCCGGCACCAGTTACCAGATCATGGACATTTTGCAGTCGATCTCCAAAGAACGGCTGATCATCATGGTCACTCACAATCCGACCATTTCGGCTTTGTATTCGACCCGGGTCATCAAACTTCTGGACGGCTTGGTCGTCGACGACAGCAACCCTTACGTTTCCGAAGCCGTGAAAGAAGAAAAACCAACCAAGAAAGTCCGAAAAGAAAAGACTTCGATGTCATTCATGACCGCTTTGTCTTTGAGCTTGGGAAATCTGATCACCAAGAAGGCCCGAACGATCCTGACGGCCTTCGCGGGCAGCATCGGGATCATCGGCATCGGTCTGGTGCTGGCCCTTTCCAACGGCTTTCAAAGTTACATCGATAAAATGGAAGCCGACACTTTGGCCAATTATCCCCTGACCGTCAGCACTTCCTCGGTTGATTTCAGCCAGATCGTGAAAACGCGGCCGAACACGGACATTCCCGAATATCCCGCCGACGGCATCATCAAAGTCAACGCCCTTCGGGAAAGCATGGCGAACGCCATCGTTTCCAACGACATTACCGCCGAATACATTGACAATGTCATCAAAAACATCCCTAAGGAATTGCTTAATGGCATCACCTATTCGTACGGAGCCAATTTTAACGTTTATCGGGAAATGGTGATTGGGCCGGATTCCTACTATCCGAAGATCAGCACCGGCGAAAACAACGCGATGTTGAAGCAATGGACGGAAATGATCGAAGACGATACCCTGGCGGACAAATACCAATTTTTAAAAACACAATACGATGTTTTGGAAGGTCATTTTCCGACTTCCCCCAGCGAGATCGTTTTGGTCGTGGACAGTTACAACCAGATCACCGACATTACCTTGATGAATCTCGGTTTTTACAATGCTTCCTCGACCGACACTTATCAATATTCCGATTTTCTGGGCTATAAATGCAAACTGATTTTGAATGACGCTTTGTATAGTTTTGACGGAACGAAGTTCGTGCCGAACTATTCCGATCTTTCGGAAGCGACCCTGCTAAACAGCGCCGCCGTTTACAATGATTTGGATACGGTGGAACTGGAGATCGTCGGCATCCTTCGGGTGAACGAGGATACTTCCTCGGGAGCCATCGCCGGGTCGATCGGCTATTCCAAAGGTCTGACCGATTTAAGGTTAACCGACTCGATGAATTCCGAGATTGTCGCCTGGATGAACGAAACCGGGCATGAAACGCTGGATCCGTTTTCCGGCCTGCCATATTTGGCGGGCGAAACCACCGTTGAAGAACAGCGCCTGGCCGCTTTGGAATTTCTTGGGGGCGTGGCAACGCCATACCAAGTGAACATTTTCCCGATTGATTTCGATGCGAAAGAAGTGGTCAAAACTTACTTGGATGAAGAAAATGCCTCGGCCAACGCCGAAGCGGTCGCCAAGTATTATGCGGACTTGGGGATCACCGCCGATGAAGCGACTCCCGCTCAAAAAGCAGCGGCGGAAACCGCCGGAACCAAAGCCGAGATCTATTACACGGATCTGGTGGCTACGCTGGTCAGTTCCATCAATACGGTCATCAAATCGATCAGTTACGTTTTGATTGCCTTTACGGCCGTCTCCTTGGTCGTTTCTTCGATCATGATCGGCATCATCACTTACATTTCCGTGCTCGAGCGAACCAAAGAAATCGGGATCTTGCGCAGCATCGGCGCCCGAAAGAAAGACATTTCCCGGGTCTTCAACGCCGAGACTCTGATCATCGGCTTTACCGCCGGATTGTTCGGAGTGGTAATTACTTTGATATTGATCATTCCGATCAACCTCATTTTCAATTATTATGTGGAGATCCCGGATTTGGCGGCCCTAAAGATTTATTACGGGTTGCTATTGATCGTCATTTCGATGGCTTTGACCCTGATCGCGGGCATCATTCCGTCGCGAATCGCCGCCAAACGCGATCCGGTCGTGGCTTTGCGAACCGAGTAAATCATGGCAATAACCCTAACCCTGGAAGAAGCCCGGACTTTCCTGCTTTGGAAGCACGGGCTTTTGGCCGATAAACTTACCTCCATCACGGACTATGTGAAGATGGTCGGCTGCGTTCAATACGATCCGGCGATGTTTGTGGCAAAAACGCGGAATTGGTCTTCCAATCCCGGATCATTGGATTCACCAAAGCCGGGCTGTATGAGGAATTGTATTCCAAACGGACCTTGGTTGAACATTTTGATAAGAACATGGCCATGTATTTGACTGCCGATTGGCCCAAGTTTTCCCGGATCCGGGTTCGCCATCAGAACGCCGGTTACGAGGTGCAAGATCTGAAAGACGCGGTGCTTAAAATTGTTTCGGAAAAGAAGATCTGCACGCCCAAAGATTTGGAACTGACGGGAAGATCCCCTGGAACTGGCAGGAAACCTCGAGAGCCAAAGCCGTTTTGGAGATGCTTTATTTCCAAGGCGAGATCGGGATCCATCACCGGATGCGAACCATCCGTTATTACAGCCCCATCCAGACTTTGATCAGCCCTCAGATCCTGGCCGAAACGGATCCTTTTCCTCGGATCATGAATTCCAAAAATGGATGACGTTTCGGCGCATCAAAAGCGTGGGACTGCTTTGGAATCGTCCCAGCGACGCCTTTTTGGCGATTCCCGGGTTAAAGACCGAAGCGAGGAATCGGTTTTTCTCCGAACTGCTGGCTTCCGGCCAAATTGTGGAGATCAATGTTTCGGAAATGAAATGGCCGCTTTACATGGCGGCGGAAGATGAAAGTCGGTTGGTTGGTTCCAAAGGCTTCCAGCCGAAAGAGGTCCGAATGGAATTCCTCGCGCCGCTTGACAATCTCATTTGGGATCGCAAACTGATCAAAGCCCGGTTTGGCTTTGATTACACCTGGGAAATATATTCGATTGAATCCAAACGAAAATACGGCTATTTTGTCCTTCCGATCTTGGAAGGAACGGCTTTTGTGGGCCGCATCGAGCTGGCCAATGATGCAAAAAACAAAACTTTGATAGGTAAAAACGTTTGGTGGGAAGAAGGCGTTGTTCCGACTTTGGGGCGAAAAGCCCGGTTGGATGATTGCCTGGAACGTTTCCGGAACTTTTCGGAAGCGGATTCATTGACCATTTTAGAAAACGTCAAAAAAACCATCGCTATTTCATAGCGGTGGTTTTGGTTTTACTGAATATTCCCTGGGAAAGCATGGACATGACTTGGTCGACGATGAAATCAATTTGCTGGTCGGTGATTTTGTCTTTGAAAAGAACTTGCAAGCCGACAAAGTTGGAGATTCCCATCAAAACAAAACTCATGGTTTCCAGATCCAAATCGGGGTTGACTTCGGCCGGAACGAATTTTTTGAGTTGGTGCACATAGGAATCGGAGAAGTCCTGGTAATAGTTCATGAAGATCTTTTGATCGACGAATAGGGATTCCCAAATGATTTTGTAAGCCAGTGGGTTGTTAAAAACATAAAT
>CAYVMK010000142.1:0-5860 GCA_964452445.1 uncultured Desulfonema sp.
CTTCGTGGCGGCAAAACGAAACACGAACTGCGAACAACGAGCCAGAGACCACAGACCAGAAACCAGGGATCAGAAAAGAAAGGGACAGAGGCACAAAGGCACAAAGTGAAAAGGCGTGAGGCGGAAGGAATGCGCGTGATAATTGCAGGAGGCGGCACAGGCGGTCATCTCTTTCCGGGAATTGCAATTGCAATGGAATTTATTGCAAAAGATCCCGGAAGCAGCATTCTCTTTGTCGGAACGGGAAATCCCTTTGAAAAATCAACTGTCGGGAAAGCGGGCTTTAATCATAAAAGCATTACAGCGGAGGGAATAAAAGGCCGTGGATTTTTTAAAACAATGAGATCACTTTTTAAAATACCAAAAGGGATGTTTGAGTCTTTTAAAATAATAAAGGGCTTTAATCCGCATATTGTCGTCGGAGTAGGAGGCTATTCCGCAGGACCGGTTATTCTCACGGCATGGCTGCTCGGCGTTAAAACAGCCCTTCATGAGCAGAATATTTTACCCGGAATCACAAACCGGATTCTCGCCCGCTTTGCCGGCCGCATATACGTTTCGTTTGAAGGAACAAAACTTCCGGCGGCTTTTGGGAAAACACTTGTTGCAGGCAATCCTTTGAGAAGAGAAATCCTTGATGCTGCAACAGGCGCCGCAAAAGATACCGCAAAAGCGGATATCGTCACAGTCGCCGGGTCTCAAAAGCCCTTTACCGTTCTGGTTGTCGGGGGAAGCCAGGGAGCTCACAGCATCAATATGGCGATTTGCGAGGCCATTACACATATTAAAGCGAAAGAGAAATATCTCTTCGTGCATCAGACCGGAGCTTCGGACGAAAGAAGGGTTGCCGGTTTTTATGCGCAATACGGGATTCCCTGCATTGTAAAACCGTTTTTTGACGATATGGCAAAGCGGTACGGTCAGGCGGATTTGATAATATGCAGGGCAGGCGCGACTACCGTGGCAGAGGTGACGGCCATGGGACTGGGAGCAATTTTCATTCCCTTCCCGTTTGCGGCCGATGACCATCAGGCAAAAAATGCCCGTGCGCTTTCCGATGCGGGCGCAGCGGAAATTATCACGGAAACTGATTTGAACGGCAAAATGCTTGCTGAAAGAATTGAATATTTTGCGGGACATGCCGGAGAACTTCACAAAATGGCATCTGCGGCAAAAAAATTCAGCAGGCCTGATGCGGCGGAAATTATAGTGAACGACTGTTACAGAATGATGAATATGTGACAAGGGGCAAAGGCACAGAGGCATAAAGGCACAAAGTGAAAAGAAAGGATTCGAGGGGTCAAGGATTCAAGGGTTCCCGCCATAGTGATTGGCGGGCCTTCGGCAGTGGTCGGGGGAAAGATCGTGAATCGTGAATCGGAAAGCGAAGCTTGCCACGAAGGCACAAAGACACAAATAGACACTTAGTGACTTCGTGTCTTCGTGGCGGCAAAACGAAACACGAACTGCGAACAACGAGCCAGAGACCACAGACCAGAAACCAGGGATCAGAAAAGAAAGGGACAGAGGCACAAAGGCACAAAGTGAAAAGGCGTGAGGCGGAAGGAATGCGCGTGATAATTGCAGGAGGCGGCACAGGCGGTCATCTCTTTCCGGGAATTGCAATTGCAATGGAATTTATTGCAAAAGATCCCGGAAGCAGCATTCTCTTTGTCGGAACGGGAAATCCCTTTGAAAAATCAACTGTCGGGAAAGCGGGCTTTAATCATAAAAGCATTACAGCGGAGGGAATAAAAGGCCGTGGATTTTTTAAAACAATGAGATCACTTTTTAAAATACCAAAAGGGATGTTTGAGTCTTTTAAAATAATAAAGGGCTTTAATCCGCATATTGTCGTCGGAGTAGGAGGCTATTCCGCAGGACCGGTTATTCTCACGGCATGGCTGCTCGGCGTTAAAACAGCCCTTCATGAGCAGAATATTTTACCCGGAATCACAAACCGGATTCTCGCCCGCTTTGCCGGCCGCATATACGTTTCGTTTGAAGGAACAAAACTTCCGGCGGCTTTTGGGAAAACACTTGTTGCAGGCAATCCTTTGAGAAGAGAAATCCTTGATGCTGCAACAGGCGCCGCAAAAGATACCGCAAAAGCGGATATCGTCACAGTCGCCGGGTCTCAAAAGCCCTTTACCGTTCTGGTTGTCGGGGGAAGCCAGGGAGCTCACAGCATCAATATGGCGATTTGCGAGGCCATTACACATATTAAAGCGAAAGAGAAATATCTCTTCGTGCATCAGACCGGAGCTTCGGACGAAAGAAGGGTTGCCGGTTTTTATGCGCAATACGGGATTCCCTGCATTGTAAAACCGTTTTTTGACGATATGGCAAAGCGGTACGGTCAGGCGGATTTGATAATATGCAGGGCAGGCGCGACTACCGTGGCAGAGGTGACGGCCATGGGACTGGGAGCAATTTTCATTCCCTTCCCGTTTGCGGCCGATGACCATCAGGCAAAAAATGCCCGTGCGCTTTCCGATGCGGGCGCAGCGGAAATTATCACGGAAACTGATTTGAACGGCAAAATGCTTGCTGAAAGAATTGAATATTTTGCGGGACATGCCGGAGAACTTCACAAAATGGCATCTGCGGCAAAAAAATTCAGCAGGCCTGATGCGGCGGAAATTATAGTGAACGACTGTTACAGAATGATGAATATGTGACAAGGGGCAAAGGCACAGAGGCATAAAGGCACAAAGTGAAAAGAAAGGATTCGAGGGGTCAAGGATTCAAGGGTTCCCGCCATAGTGATTGGCGGGCCTTCGGCAGTGGTCGGGGGAAAGATCGTGAATCGTGAATCGGAAAGCGAAGCTTGCCACGAAGGCACAAAGACACAAATAGACACTTAGTGACTTCGTGTCTTCGTGGCGGCAAAACGAAACACGAACTGCGAACAACGAGCCAGAGACCACAGATCAGAAACCAGAGATCAGAAACTGATAGGGTCAAAGGCACAGAGGCATGTATCAGAAAAAATACCACATACATTTTGTCGGGATCGGCGGAATAGGCATGAGCGGCATAGCCGAGCTTCTTCTCAATCTCGGCTATGAGGTTTCGGGCTCCGATACCGCGTCAACCGATATAACCGACCGCTTAAAAAGCCTCGGGGGCACGGTGTATAAAGGGCATCACGGCAGCCGGATAGAAGGCGCCGACGTGGTTGTAATATCTTCGGCGATCAGCCCCGATAATCCCGAAGTCATGGCCGCGGCACAGGCGTCTGTTCCTGTAATACCGAGGGCTGAAATGCTTGCCGAACTGATGCGGTTGAAATACAGCATTGCGGTCGCGGGAGCTCACGGGAAAACGACGACTACATCCCTTATAGCTTCGGTCCTTGCAAAAGGAGGCCTCGATCCTACGGTGGTTATAGGGGGCAAATTAAAAAGCATAGGTTCAAACGCCCTTTTGGGGCAGGGTAATTTTATCGTGGCGGAGGCGGATGAAAGCGACGGCTCTTTCCTTAAATATTCTCCCGCCATAGCCGTAGTCACCAATATTGACAGGGAGCATCTCGATTTCTACAAGGATATTGACGACATAAAAAATGCATTTATCCAATTCATCGACAGGATACCTTTTTACGGCCTTGCGGTGCTCTGCCTGGACAACGAATTTGTTCAGGATATCATTCCAAAAATAAAAAAACGCTGCGCCACTTACGGTATGAGTTCCCAAGCCGACTTTCATGCCAAAAACATTTCTATTGAAGGACTGAAGAGCAGGTATAAAGTTTACCGTCACGGAAAGGCCCTGGGAGAAATCGTCCTGAATCTCCCGGGAATTCACAATGTATATAATTCCATGGCCGGCATCGCGGTCGGCATGGAACTCGGCATACCATTTGATATCATAAAAAATGCGCTTGAAACTTTGCAGGGAGTTCAGCGCAGACTTGAAATAAAGGGAGAGGCAAAAGGTATTACCGTCGTAGATGATTACGGACATCATCCGACTGAGATCAAAACGACTTTGCAGGCTGCAAAGGAGATCTGGCCGTACAGACGCATTGTAGTTGTCTTTCAACCGCACCGTTATACGAGAACAAAGGCGCTCTTTGATGATTTTACCCGCGCTTTCTATCAGTCCGATCACCTTGTGATTCTCCCGATCTATTCGGCTGGAGAAAAAAAGATTGAGGGGGTTGACTCGGTTTCATTGTGCGAGGGAATTGCCTCCCACGGCCATAAGGAGGTTGTTTACATCGAAAGGCACGAAAGCGCAGTGGCATATCTTAACCGCACATTAAGAAAAAACGATATCCTGCTGACACAAGGCGCGGGAGATGTATGGAAAGTCGGTATGGCGGTTCTTGATTCTATAATGAAACAGAAAAAAAGGAATGCAAAAAAGTAAAATGCTGCTTGATCAGGATTCCAGAAACCGGCTTAAAAATCTGTTTGGAAGCTGTGTCGGATTTGACGAGCCGATGTCAAGGCATACTTATTTCAGGGTCGGCGGACCTGCCGAAGCATTTATCGCGCCTGAAAGCATTGAGCATCTCGCGGAAATAATAATCTGGTCAAGGGATAAAGGCATTCCATACATTGTGGTAGGGGACGGATCAAATCTGCTCGTAAAAGATAATGGAATACCGGGAATCGTTATTCTTCTCACAAAATGCTTAAACGGAATTTTTTGTTCCGGGAAAGAGTCGGAACCGGTTATTGTTACGGCCATGGCCGGCGTAAGGATACGGACACTATGCCGTTTCGCAATCGAGGAAGGGTTATCGGGCGTCAACTTTATGCTCGGAATCCCCGGAACAGTCGGCGGAGCAATCATGATGAATGCAGGCACATCGTACGGCTCGGTATCGGATATTCTCGACTCGGTAAATGTCATGGTATCCTCCGGTGCGATGTTGAAAATAACAAAGGATGAGATGGCTTTTTCATACAGGAAGCTCTCCTGGAATAAAAATCTGACGGATCGATATGAAGGAGAGCCGATAATAATAGACGGCTGTTTCAGTCTCCGCCGGTCCGATCCGGCCCTGCTGAAAAAAGAGGCCGGGAGAATCTTGAAAAAGCGGCAGGAGAATCAGCCGGCTGAAATGCCGAGCGCAGGATGCTTCTTTAAAAATCCTCCTGCAGGCAAAACGGCGGGACAGCTTATCGATATGGCCGGCCTTAAAGGAACCAGGATAGGCGGGGCCGAGATCTCGGCAAAACATGCCAATTTTATTGTAAACACAGGCAAAGCCTCGGCCTCCGATATACTTGAGCTTATGCAATTGGCGCAGAAGAAAGTATTTGACAGATTCAATATTAACCTTGAACCGGAGGTTAAAATTGTTGGAGTTTAGAAAGAGGAAGAAAAATTTTCACAGGAACAGATTTAACAGAAAGAAGCGCGCCGGCATCAAAGATCGGATTCTCTTTTATTTGAAGACGGCCATTGTCGTCGCGATTGTCCCGGCTCTCAGCCTGTTATGCTTATTCGGATATGACTTCCTTACACAGTGCGATTATTTCAGGGCAAAAACGCTTGAAGTTGAAGGAAACAGAGTCTTATCCGAAGATGAAATAATAAAAGAGGCCGGAATAAATCCCGGAGATAATATTCTGTCCGTCAATATCTCAATGGTCAGAAAAACAATCATGGCAAACCCGTGGGTGGCTGAAGCCGAAGTCGGCAGAAAAATACCTTCGGGAATAATAATAAAAATTGCAGAGCACAAATGCATTGCAGTTCTCGATCTTGGAAAAGAATTTTTACTCAATGAGAACGGGGAAATATTCAAAGAAAAAGCCGCTGCGGATCCGGGAGGGATTCCAATAATACAAGGCCTGACTTTTTCGGATCTGAATTTAAGCGGGGGGAGAAGAACCGCGGC
>CAYVMK010000143.1:0-5792 GCA_964452445.1 uncultured Desulfonema sp.
CCTGCCGTAAGGTTTGGAGGAAGATTGTCATTTGCATCAAATACGATTGTAATTCCTCCCGGCCAAAAACTTTCCATTATCTTTTGAGCCGGCGGAGAAATATTCCGCACAAGGCAGGAGAGCATCAGGTAGCTGTCCACAAGAACAAGAATTGGTTTTTCGCTCAGGCGACCTTTAATCTCAAAGATTCTTTCGACAGCCTCTTCGTTGAATGCGTCGGCTGCCAGCCCGTAAAGGCATCTTGTCGGGAAGATGATTATCCCGCCTCTTCTCACAACGGATGCAGCTTTCAGTATAAGTTCCGGCTCAGGTTTTAACGGATCGATTTTTATCGTCTTATCTGAAATCTTCAATTTTTTTTGCCTTCTTTTCAACCTGAAGCGCCATCTCCTTCTTGAAAGCGTCAAGCATGACGGAAAGCGCCTGGTCTGAAATTCCAAGGATCTGCGCCGCAAGTATTCCCGCATTTCTTGCCCCCGGCTTACCTATGGCAACCGTTGCCACCGGTATTCCGGGAGGCATCTGGACGGTCGAAAGAAGGGAATCAAACCCCAGAAGGCATGAAGAATCGATCGGAACCCCTACCACAGGAAGAGAAGTGTGCGCCGCGAGCACACCGGCAAGATGCGCGGCATTGCCCGCCCCGGCAATCATGACTTTTATCCCCCGCTCTCTTGCCGTTTTCGCTATTCTTGAAGCTCTTTCAGGGCTCCTGTGCGCCGATGCCACCGTAATACCGAAGGGAATATCGAATTTCTTCAAAACGGCAACCGTCTCTTCCATGACATCATAATCGGAATCGCTGCCCATCACAATTTCCACCCTAGGAAGAACGGCCTTGCGCATTACCGCCTTTCTGCCGATATCTTTACGGTACTGGACTCCTTCCCATTTTATCATGGAAACAGCCTGGTATGCCTTATCAATTGCAGCGGTAACCGTATCCCCGAGGGCTGTGACTCCGAGAACGCGGCCCCCGTTTGTGACAACAGAGCCGTCTTTTAACTTTGTGCCTGCATGGAACACGACGACATCCTTTATGCGCGCAGCATCTTTGAGCCCTTTTATGGGTATCTCTTTCCTGTAAGGACCTGGATAACCTCCCGACGCCATAACAACGCACACAGATGCCCTCTCGTCGATTTCCAGTTTGCACTCATGAAGCCTTTCCTCTATCACAGCCTCCATTACCGGGATAATGTCGTTTTTCATTCTTATCAAAAGAGGCTGCGCTTCAGGATCCCCGAAGCGGCCGTTGAATTCCAGAACCTTTATCCTGTCCCTGTCAATCATCAGTCCGGCATACAGGACTCCCTTGTAAGGCCTGCCCTCAGCAGCCATAGCCCGGACAGTGGGTATCATGATCTCTTCCATGACCCTCTTGTGAATATACCTGTCCACAACCGGAGCCGGCGAATAAGCTCCCATTCCGCCGGTGTTGGGACCTTTATCATCGTCAAAAACAGGCTTGTGATCCTGTGAAGACGGAAGAGGAAGAACCGTTTTCCCGTCCGTAAAAGCAAGGAAAGACGCCTCCTCGCCGGTAAGGCATTCCTCAATTACGACCCTGTTTCCGGCATCCCCGAAAGCCCGTTTTACCAGTATGCTGTCAAGGGCGTCGATCGCTTCTTTTTCCGTGGAGCAGACGATTACGCCTTTTCCCGCGGCAAGCCCGTTGGCTTTGACAACCAGAGGAACTCCTTTCTTCCGGATGTAGGCTTCGGCCTTCCTGTAGTTTGTAAAAACCTTCCCTTCGGCAGTCGGAATGCCGTATTTCGTCATTATCGCTTTTGAAAAGGATTTGCTCGATTCTATCTCTGCGGCTCTCATCGAAGCCCCGAAAACCTTCAAGCCCTCTTTTTCAAACAGGTCAGTTATTCCCATGGAAAGGGGAGCTTCCGGACCGACAACCGTAAGTCCGATCTTTTCCTTCTTGGCGAACTCAAGGAGCTTTTTTATATCATCCGCCTCAATAGGCACGCACCCGGCAAGATCTGCGATACCGGCATTCCCCGGAGCACAATAGATTTTTTTCACTCTGGGACTTTGCGCTATTTTCCAGATAAGCGCGTGCTCCCTGCCGCCGCTTCCGACTACCAAAACTTTCATAAAAACCTCCCTTTTCACTTCTTTTCACTTTGTGCCTCTGTGCCTTTGCCCCTTGCTCTTCACTATTGCGCATATTCCCTGATCAACCTGTCCGTAATCTCCTGTTTCCTGCTCTCAAGCTCCGCCCTTTCTATGCGGGCCCCCTTAATGCCGCCGTTTAAAGCTATTTCAGAAAGGTAATATTTCCCATCCGAAGCGACCATGATGTCGATGTGGGCATAGGGGAACTTTCCCCTCTCCATTGCAGCCCTGCAAAAGCTCTCTTGATCCGCATCGAGGTCAAACGGCCGGCTCGACCCGCCCGCCGCCATGTTCATCCTGAAATTATCGGGATTATGCCTCGCATACGCTTCCACGTAATCTCCGGCCACGATCACGCGGAGATCCGCAAAATGCTCAACATACGGCTGCAAAATAAAAGGATATGATGATTCCGACATTGATATGAAGCTGTACAGGGTCTCAACCGAGTCCCATTTTCTTATTCCGAATCCGCAATGCATCCGGTCTTCTTTTGTAACCACATGGGCCGTCCCCATACTGTTGAACAGTCCGACCGCATCCATAAGATTCTTCCTCCTTGAAATCACCAGAGTATTCGGAAGCATCCACCTGTTCAACAGAAGAGCCTGAACGACCTTTGAGCCGCTTATGATTTGAGAAAGAGGAGACGGAATACAAAGGATGCCTCTTTCGAGAAGATCGATTAATAAAAACCGATTCAACCCGCCTGCTGCCGGTTTTCCTGCGAATATATCGCCACGGCCCAACTCATCATACCGGTCCATCAGTTCTTTTGAACTTGTTATTATCAATCATTCACCTGTCCAGGCCTTTTTTATCCGGCTTCTTACCGCGCCCGTCCATGCCGAGCTCTATCAGAATTTCAAGCAGTCTGCCGAACGAGATGCCGGCCGTATGAGCCGCTCTGGGCAAAAGACTTATAGCAGTCATTCCGGGGATGGTGTTTGTTTCAAGAAGATAAATATCCTTTCCGGCAAGAATCATGTCGGTCCTGCTGTATCCCCTGCAGAAAAGCGCCTTGTGAGCCGTTTTTGCAAATTCCCTCGCTTTTACTTCGAGGGATTCATCTATACGGGCCGGGCATATCTCTTTGGTTGCTCCGGCAGTATATTTTGCCGTGTAATCAAAAAACTCATAATTTTTATCCGGAATTATTTCGACGATCGGCAAAGCCTCAAGCTTGTCGTTTCCTATGACCGCACCCGTAATCTCGACTCCCTTTATAAATGCTTCGATCAGGAGGGTATCATCGTAAGAAAAGGCCGTCTTTACGGCCTCCATGAAAGATCCTCCCGATTTAACAATCGAAACCCCGATACTCGAACCGCCCGAAACAGGCTTAATAACAAGCGGCATGCCAAGGCGTCTTTCGCAGGTTTCAGAGTCAACGGGATCCCCCTTTTTAATTACCATATAAGGAGGAACCGGAAGCCCGGATTTCTCGTACAGCAGTTTTGAGGCAAGCTTGTTCATGGCGACTGCGCTTCCAAGAACACCCGATCCCTGGTAGGGGATATCAAGGAGATCGAGCAGTCCCTGAACCGTTCCGTCTTCCCCATACTGCCCGTGAAGTATTATAAGCGCTACATCAATATTCGCAGAATCGGAGACAAGGCGTAAAAGATCCGATCCGGGATCGTAACGGATAACATCATATTTTGTCTTATCCAGAGCATCATAAACCTGGTCTCCGCTCTTTATGGATACCTCGCGCTCGGATGATATTCCGCCTGAAAGAAGAGCAACAGTAATTTTTTTCATGGCATCCGGTTCCTTTTTATGAGACCTTTGCATAACATACCGTTTGAGGCCGGGCCTGGATATGGGCTACTTCCGCCCGAATTTGTCGATCAGTTTTTCGGCATAGAGCTCGGACTCCTCGAACATAACAGGCGTGTTCCGCAAAAGGTTTACTTTCATTATCATGTAATTAAGTTTCTTCAACACCCGGTATTTTTCCGCTGTATCTTCTATGCCGGCAAGCAGTTCTTCCGTTTTCCGGATCTCTTTTTTAAGCTCAAGCTCAGGTGGAATGTAGTCGGCGTTTTTCAATATCTTGTATGCAATGCGAAGATCTTCCGGAACGGAACCTGAATCCTCGATATCAAGCGGTTTCCCGGCCCCCGGCAGGTTGTCGAATTCCCCCTTTCGCTGGGCATCCAGTATTCTTTCTTCAACAATTTTATCGAAACCGGGCAGCATGGCTCACAATCATTCTTTTACAGGTAAAACTCATATTTTTTTATCAACCTTCATAATTTTTTCAAAAATAAAACAAACTCTCTGTTATTACAATCATTATTTTATGACGGCTTCGTAAAAAGCTCTGTTTTTACCACAAAGGTTTCCTCTAATCCACCTGCGGCGGAGTCTGATGTAAAATCGCGCAAAATAAAAAAGACCCCTTGAAAAACAAGGAGCCTTTTATCGGATCAAAGCTGGTGGCGATGCAGGGATTTGAACCCCGGACACTGCGGATATGAGCCGCATGCTCTGACCAACTGAGCTACATCGCCAAAAATCAGAAGAGGGTATCTACCAGCTCATATCTCTTTAGTCAAGCTGAAATCAATTCCTTGCCCTATTCTTTCATTGAGCCTTCGGCCTCAACAGTAAACTCATCAAGGTCTAAAGAAGGATTTTCATATATAATCATAAACGGGATTGTACTCCCCGGTTTAACCTTTACATTCGATTTTTTATCGCCGCTTCTGTTCTGCAGGCGTTTCTTCAAAACGGCAGGCTCAAGATCTGCAATATCCTGTTCAGGGATAATGTTTCCGCAAAAAACCGTTTCGGTCTTTGAAAGCTTTTTCCCTTTCGCATAAAGTTTCCCGACCACCCTGATATAACTTCTCGGATTCTTGTAATCATTCTTTGCATTGCCCTTAATTACGAAAAGGGTTCCAAACTTCGTATCAACATAATCTCCCTTAATCGAATCGGCTACAGGCGTTATCTTCAGGTTCCCTTTTTCATCAGCCTTTGAACCAAGGAAATCGCTTACGAAAGGAATTTCAATATCAAATGGGTTATAAACAACAAAAGCTCCTGCTCCCAGCAGTAAAATTACAATAATTCCGAGAATTATTATAAATCTGCCGGATGGTTTTTTTACCTTAAGAGGCTTCCTCGCCTTTTTGTCTTCTTTTTTATCCCTTTCGTCTTCTTCTGCAACAGCGGCCGCGACTTTCTTCTCTCCCATCTCCCGTGTTTCCTGGAACTTGTCTATCTCAAATCCCTCCAGATGTTTATGCACATCCTCATGTTCGGGCTCTTCGGAAGAAATTTTAAGCCCCATCTCATCCGATACCAGAGTATCCATAAATCTATCGGCCTGCTGCCCGTCTGAAGAGTCATTCGTTCCAAGCTGCAATTCGAAAACCTCCCCGTCAGGCTCTTTCTCCTGCTCCCCGGTCGTTCCCTCCATTTCAAGCATTTTGTCTACATCTGAAAAATCGAGCTCGGTAACTTCATCCGCATGAGCTTCTACTTCCACGCCCGACGGCTCCAGATCAAGATCAAATTCAAGTTTCTGCGCCGCATCCCCCCCCTTTTCCCCGCCCGGGTTTTCTTGCACGGGGAGATTTTCCAGATCTGAGAAATCAAGATCGGGCGCCTCGGCAGCTTCACACTGGCTGGCGGCCGGCGCCTCTTCG
>CAYVMK010000144.1:0-5791 GCA_964452445.1 uncultured Desulfonema sp.
CCATTGATCAAGAGCCCATTTGGGGAATCGTAAAAGGTTTCCAAGCTTGGTATAGGGAATCTCATTGTTGGAAACCTTCTTGTAGAGCGTTCCTTCGGTCAGGTCAAGATACAGTGCCAGCTCTTTGATTGTCATTATCTCGGTAGACATCGCGGAAAGTTCCTCGTATGTGATGAACCTTACTCAGCCTCTCCCGAACAAAAGCCCCATGCAATCGTTGAAGCTCACTTGCGCCGACTCCCAGAGAGATAATTCCCGTTGAATGGGTTCTCTTTTTTTAGCCATGGGCGAGATCGGCGCCGCAGATCGGCGCGGGGTATCCTCTTTCCGTGTCGTAGACCGAGCTGCAAATATCGCAGTTGCAGGCGAAACTTCAGGTTTCTTGTATTCAAGGCACTTTTGACGAGTTGAAATATCGGTGGTCAACTTCATCAAAATGGTGTCGGTTCGTTGTCGTTCCTCACCCCTCATTCGACGTTCCTCTTCCAGTTGCCCGAGAACCTTGTCCAATATGTCGCCCATCCTGACAACCTCTTTTTCCTTGGCTGACAGCTGATTTTGAAGACCGGCGACAACCTCATTGTTTACAGTGGCGACAACCTGGGAGACAACTTGGTTGTCACTGGTTGTCACGCCGAACAACGCTTTCAACCCATCTTCGGAAAGAAGGATCTGCCCGTCTTCGATGAGATTTCCGGACAAATTGGTTTTTTCTTCAGGCGACAACCGTTTCAACTTTTTGTAAACCGCTTGTCTACTCAGGTTTACAACCTTGGCTACTTGGCTGATGCTATGCCACTTCATACTGACAACCCCCGCGACAACCGACTGTAAACCTCATCGGCAAAATGGGTTTTTCCTCGAAATGTTTCAATACGGCCTTAGGCAGGAAGTTTGTTGTTGTTTTCTCCGGTTCTAAACAAAGGCCGGGTTCAATGAAATTCATATGGTACATAATATTTTGCCCTGGAATGTGGTTTATTACCCTGTCGCGCATCACAAAGCATGCCAGGATCGCTTAACGGCAGAGAGGTAAACAACGGCTCGTGATCCAATGATATCCACAAAAAATCATTCAACTTGTTGTTCAGAAGCCGACTCCTGAGGCTTCGCTTTTTTCTCAAACACTTGAATGTTTGGATTCTCCAGAATAAAGCCTTTATCAGTATTTTTCCCCATCTTACCAGCGATTGCGGCTACCCATTGAGGAAAGTTTGTTTGCGCAAATTCTAATTTATTAAAAACTTTAGGTTTAACAGTAATTGTTATTTCTCTGCCCTCGGCATCGATAATAAACTCTTTCCAACCATTAGCAACAGCTTTCACATCTTTGGGCATCTCATTGATCTTAATAGAGATTTCCAATTTTCCTTGAGTAAACATTGCTTTCTCCTTTTGCAATCAAGATGGGAGATGATAACACAAAAAAATATTTCCAAACCATGGCAGATGGTGATAGAATTATTGGGTTTAGGCTCGGTATAAGGACACAAGGAAATTTCCTTCATGTTCCGCTCGGGTATCAGTGGATTCCTTTTTTCAATTCAATGTCTTCATTGTTGCGAGGATTTCATCTTCCGTTGGATCAACTTTTGTGTCAGACACGAAATTCTTCCGCGAACATTCTTTTTCTATCTCGTTCAGGTCCAGTTCGTCGGAAACGGGCTTGTAGCTTGCCGCGTCAATCCACGCCTTTATGCTCCCCCCAGCAAGGAAAAAATCTGTAGGATCTTTCCCTACTGGCACTGGCCATACTCGAACCTGGGGGAAGTTCGCCTTCCAAAATGTCCAAGAATTCTGCTCGCCAGCTTCGTCTGCATCAAGGGAAATAAGAACGATCGGGGCCTTCGAGATCATGGCGGTTGCCGTGTCGTCGGGTCGAATGGTCACGCTTCCAAGAGCCACTGCTCTAATTTTTCCTTGCATCTCTTGTTCGATCAGAACCGCGTCAAGTTCACTTTCAACAACAACAACAACGGGGCCTTCATTCCCTCGCATCATCGGAAACATTGCAGAACCGGACACAACCACATACCGTGGTTCCCCATCCAACCTTCTGATACGAATACGGACCACACAATTTCCCGCAAACGTAGGAATAACAAGTCCCCCGGGTAACCATAGCTTCTTCAGGGTTCCGTCTTCTTTGAGGGCCGTGGGCAATCCCCATGCTTCACGGGCAATCCAAGTATCCTTTTCATTCCACCCCAACCGAACCGTCCTCACGGTTTCCAGGGAAATACCACGTGCCTCGGCAAGCCATGCCAGGGCATTGGGATTCCTTAGCAGGTAAGAATGGGCTGTATCGACAAAGGCACCTGCTTTTTCCTGCCAGGAATCTTTGGGGCCTTCGATGGAAATCGGGGTCCATTTTTCTTTGGGGATGGAAAATTTGGATTTCATCTTTCCACCATTTACGGGTTTCAACTCTTTTCCAACGACATTGCAAGCTTCAGGATAGGACATTCCTTGCAGGCGAAGAAATTCTATAGAATCTCCTGACTTACCACATCCTCGACACCAAAACCTTCCAAACTCGCCTTGCTCGGGCCAAACGATGAATCTATCATTTCCTCCGCAAAATGGACATTCACCAGCATATTCTGAAGAACTCACCTTGCAGAATGAAAATCCTTTTTCTTGGAGAATTTCCAAAATGTTCATACTCATTTCAAATTCCCTTGGCGCTCAATAATCGCGAGGAGAGAAATAAAAGCCGAGGAGTGGCGGCATTTTATTCTCTCTTTAGAGATAGAAGCTGCCCACTCCTTTTTTTTATGCCTGTAATCTGCTGTTGATGCAGTGTTTGGAGTGGGCAGCCTATGAGTGGAATGGTGGTTTTTCCACTCCTCGTTTTTCCACTCCTCGTTTCCTGTGTTAATCGTTGTTGTGGAGTGGCAAGTTCTTTTTCGCCACTCCTCGCCACTCCTCCACTCCAGAGATTTCCCTTTGTGGCTGCAAGTATTCGGGTTTTTCCACTCCTCGACAAGCATGAACACAGGCTTTTCTGTTTTCGGTTTTTCAAGGTTTTTCATGTCCTTCCACTCCTCGGTCCACTTTTTTGGGGGGAGTCCGGTTCATCCTGGACAACTGTTTCCCATTCTCGCTCGGATTTATAACGTGCCATAATTCCTTCATGCACGATCAGTATTTTCTTGCTCTTCGTGCCTGCTGAGGTTTCTTTTTCGGTCAGCTTTCCACGGTATATTGCTTGCTCAATCGTTCGTCGGATGTCGGTAGCTCGTTTGATAGAAAATTCTTCGTTAATTTTATCTATAATTTTCTTTACCGCGTTGTTACGCGCAGTATCGTTTGATCCTTTGCAAAGGTCTCGTTTAGTAAATTCCCAACGTGTTGTGGCGAGTCCTTTTACGAGAGCGTCCATGATGCTATCAATCCTGTCGGTCGCAAGGTTCACGGGAAACAAAACACCGTCTTTCTCGCGTCGAAAATACTTCATGCCGGTCCATTTCGGACCGTAGTTGTTTTTCGATATCGCCGCTTCGATATAGTCAACCGCTTCAACGTCGAATTTTTCGGCCTCTTTATCGCTCATTTCGCCCAACGAGAGCGCCCATCGAACACCGTCACGGAGAGCTGAGGCACCGCGCCCGGACGATGACTTAACCTCGCCGTCTTTTACTTGTGCCTTGCTCTCGTGATGAGAGAAAAGAACGGTTATACCGTGGTCTGCTACGAGTCTTTCGAGGCATGAAACAAAGAATGTTGCGTGTGAATTGTCGTTTTCATTCAAGCCATCGAAGCGGCTTTTTGGGTCTATGATGAGAACGTCCAGTCTGTCGAATGCTCGAATGGTTTCTTGTAATCGCCGAAAAACTTTTGTTGTCCTGGGGTTTCCGGCCTCGTCTAGTTCGGTTATAGGACGGTCGGTCCCGACCATCGAAACCACTTCAAGGTTTTCCCTCAAGAGAGCCTCTTTTGTTGCCGCGAGGGAACCACCATCAGCCCTCATTCCCATTGCAGGAACGGAGTTGTATAGCCTTCGGTGGAATATGTCTTCTGAGTCTTCCCCGCCAATAAATAATACCTTCATCGGTCTGGTTGGAATGAATGGTCCGAAGGGGGTTCCCGTCGCCATGCAGGAAGAAAGTTGAAGGGCAAGAGTAGTCTTTCCTACGCCGCCGGTCGCAAAGATCGCGCCGGTTATCTTCGCGGGAAGACAGTTTTCCAGTATAAATTCTTGTGGTTCCGGTTCATTGTCCAGAAAGCGTCCTATTCCCTGCCAGGAAAAGAGCGGTTCGATGACGGTTTCTGGAACATGTGCCGAGGTTGCTGAGATGTGCTTTATGCGTCCAGGTTCCGTTACGATCCCAACCCTTGCAATCATTGCCAAGGGGTCGGTATTCATACGTGCAACCTCGGGAGAGGGAATCTTACGGGTTGTCATGAAGTAAGCCTTTCGGCTCATGACAAAGAGCTAGCATCGTGTTATAATCCACGACACACGCCCACTATCACAAACCATCAATTTGATTGAACCCCCCTTGATTTCTTTGACCGGAACAAGGGGAGTTCTTGTTTTTAGAGAAGTCTATTCTACGCTTTCACGATAACCAGCGCCATAAGAAAGATCGTCAATTCTCGTGGGGGTAATCCCAACAGGGATCATCTGGCGTTCCAAAAACGACCGTTTATGACACAGATCTTGCGTGACCTATTATGAAATCGTGACGGCCTTTGAAGAATCCTACAAGCATGGCTAATGTTATTTGTCTGCTCCGATCGAACTGAAGCTTTGCGAATGCACCAAACTTTTGTTTTTTGCACTTTGAAAAACGTGTTTATTCTGGTTCACGGCCGTGCCCTCGCTTTGTCAGATACTCTGAAACCCGCTCTCCTCGGGTGAAAGCTTCGTTTGGTTTACAGAACGTCTATTATCAGGACGAGACGGAAAGCAGCATAAACACAACAAAGATCGTATTCTCCGTGCCCAGAAGAAAGATACAATGCCGGAAAGAGCCTTATTCGGGGTTTACATTCCGCTCCTTTTCCAACCAATGTGTGGTTTACATGGAACGCGACAAACGAAACAAAGAATACATCGTTTACGATCAAACCATTTTTATCTCTATGGGCCTTAGGATATAAAAAAGACAAAAAGATCAGAGTATACAAAGTTTACAAAAGTTTTGTTTTAGTCTATGTTCTCAGAGAGGTGACTTGAAATGAATACGCGAATGATCCGGGTGAATGAAAAAACCCACCGTTTTTTGAAAGGGCTTGCAGGGTTAAACGGGACGACTCTCTCCGAGATGATCGAAAAAATTGTGTCGTTCTGGACTGAAAAGAACCAGGGTAGCGAAGATTGCAAGTTGTGCCAGAAGTATGGTCATGAGCCAAACGAAGCAACCAGACTTGTTCTCGAGGCTTCATTGCGCGGTGAGGGACTTTCGGAACCTATGTCCGGTGAGGAATTCCTGAAGAAGATGGACAAGGAATACGGGAAAAATTGATGCTCAAGTTGAGGGAAACAACCAAATTCAAGAAAGATATGCATCGGGTAATGTCCCAAGGTAAGCCATACGACAAAATCAGAGCCGTTTTTATCGCGCTATTGAATCAAGAAACTCTGCCGGAGAAATCCCAGGATCATTCTCTTGAGGGAAACTGGAAATGGTTTCGTGAACTTCATGTCAAGCCTGACTGGCTTTTGATATACCGCGTTGAAGGCGAGACTCTTGTCCTGGAAAGAACCGGGAGCCATACGGAATTGTTTGGGAAATAGACAACAGAAATAGAGGCAAAATACGGTTTTTGTTTAAAACGATGC
>CAYVMK010000145.1:0-5756 GCA_964452445.1 uncultured Desulfonema sp.
GAAGATTACTATACCGAGGCAAGAAAGCTCGGCGTGATATTCATACGCTTTGATGAGAAGACTCCCCCTGAAGTCGAAAGCTCGCCCGAAGGGCTGGTTGTTTCGATAAACGATCGTATCCTTCGGAGACAGCTTGAAATAAAAGCCGATGCGGTGGTTTTGAGCGCCGGAGTCATGGCGCAGGATACGGACGACCTGAGCGGCATCATGAAACTTGGCCGCAACCCGGAAGGTTTCTTTACCGAGGCGCATGTCAAACTGAGACCGGTTGACATGCCTAGTGACGGAATATTTTTATGCGGCATGGCCCACAGCCCGAAACTCCTGACGGAAGCTATTCCACAGGCTCTGGCTGCAGCTTCGCGCGCAACAACATTCCTTTCAAAGGATTACCTGACCCTTTCCGCCGTTACCGCCCGTGTGGAAGCGGAAAAGTGCGCATCCTGCCTTATATGCGTAAGGTCATGCCCTTATGGCGTTCCGCGGATCAATGAAGATGGCGTGAGTGAGATAGATATCGCCCTTTGTCATGGATGCGGCGTATGCGCTGCAGAATGCCCGGCAAAGGCTATTGAACTGAACTGGTATGAGGATGATCAGATACTGAGCAAGGTTGAAGCCTTGCTGGAGGGGGTTATATGAACCGGGATTTTGAACCTGTAATTATTGCTTTCTGCTGTAATTACTGAGGCTATACGGCTGCGGACCTGGCAGGTTCCATGCGATTGAACTATCCGACAAATATTAAAATCATACGGGTTCCGTGCACCGGCAAAGTGGACATCCTTCATATTCTGCGGGCATTTGAAAAAGGAGTTGACGGAGTATATGCGGTCGGGTGCATGGAAGGAGAATGCCACTATAACAGCGGAAACTTAAGGGCAAGGAAGAGAATTGAGCAGGCGAAAAAAATTCTTGATGCGATAGGAGTGGGGGGAGAAAGGGTTCAGATGAGAAACCTCTCTTCAGCCGAAGGTCCCAGGTTTGCCCGGTATGCGTCTGAAATGGATGAACTGATAAGGAAGCTCGGCCCGAATCCGGTAAAACTGGCTTCTAAAAAGAAGGCGGCATAATTGATGTTCCAGGGTTCGAGGGTTCCAGGATTCAAGGATTCGAGTGACATGAAGTCAGGGGACCGGATCTCAATGCGGAAAAATTATTCTGATGAGGAAGCATAAACAGAAGTCTGGCGCCGATTAAACAGACATGTTTGAATATCAAAAGGGAAAGAGAGGTCAAAACATATGATTGTAGCCGATAAAAAGCCGATAGAGGAGATAATCAAGGAGATCGAGAGTTACAATAGAGTTCTGATACTGGGCTGCAACGAATGCGTTACAGTATGCGAGGCCGGCGGAAAAAAGGAAGTAGGGATTCTGGCTTCTGCGCTCCGGATGTATTTTTTAAATCAGGGGAAGGAGATGAAGATAGACGAGGTGACTCTCGAACGCCAGTGCGATCACGAATACCTCGAAGAGATACGGGACAGGGTCGATAAATATGATGCGGTTCTCTCCCTGGCATGCGGGGTGGGGGTTCAGTTCATGGCTGAAAAATACCATACCCTGCCGGTATATCCCGGCGTCAATACCTGTTTTCTTGGTGTTACCGAAAAGCGCGGATTGTGGACGGAGAGATGCCAGGCCTGCGGTAAGTGTATTCTTGCAAAAACCGCAGGCATATGTCCTGTTTCAAGATGCGCAAAGAGGCTTTTGAACGGCCCGTGCGGAGGTTCCACGAAGGGCAAGTGCGAGATAAGCAAGGAAGTCGATTGCGCCTGGCAGCTTATCGTCGACCGTTTAAAAGCTCTCGGCAAAATGGACGATTATGAAAATATTATGCCTTTGAAGGACTGGTCTACCGACAGGGCGGGAGGACCCCGAAAAGTTGCAAGGGAGGATGTGCAGTTATGAATTGCAAAACACCGAGTAAACTGGAGAAAATTCTTGCCGCGGGTCATATTGCCGTTACTTCGGAGTGCGGCCCTCCGCGCGGCAGCAATATTGAGCATGTGGCGCATAAAGCCAACCTTATAAAAGAGCATGTGGATGCCATCAATATAACGGATAACCAGACATCCGTTACACGACTTTGCAGCCTTGCGGCATGCATAAAATTAAAGCTGATGGGGCTTGAGCCTGTTCTTCAAATGGTAACCCGCGACAGAAACAGGATAGCGTTGCAGAGCGATATACTTGGAGCCGCCGCCTTCGATATTTTCAACATGCTTTGCCTTTCCGGGGATCACCAGAGCTTCGGAGATTGCGCCCAGGGTCAGAATGTCTATGATCTTGATTCGATGCAGCTGTTACAGGCAGTGAGACATATGCGCGATGAAGGGAAATTCTTAGGAGGCGCGGATATAGACCGTCCGCCGAAAATGTTTGTAGGGGCAGCCGCGAACCCTTTTGCCGACCCTTTTGAAATAAGGGTTCCGCGCCTTGCAAAGAAGGTTGCGGCAGGCGCCGAATTCATCCAGACACAGTGCATTTACAATCTTGACAAGTTTGAGCTGTGGATGAAAATGGCGCGTGACAGGGGTTTGCATGAGAAAGTCCATATCCTTGCCGGGCTCACGCCTTTAAAATCCGCCGGCATGGCAAAGTATATGAAAAACAGGGTTCCGGGAATGGATGTTCCGGACGATGTCGTGAAGAGAATGGCGGCGGCTCCCAAGGAGAAACAGCCCGAAGAAGGAATAAAAATCTGTATCGAATCGATCCAGCGTTTAAAGGAGGTCGAGGGGGTCAGAGGTTTTCATATAATGGCCATTGAATGGGAAGAAAAGGTTCCCGAAATAGTTGAAAAGGCCGGTCTTTATCCAAGACCGAAAGTTGATTGATTTTTTTTGCTCTTCCGGTTATAATCATTTACGGAATAAGTCTTTGCTATTTAATTACAGCGGGTTAATCCATTTCCCCGGATAAAAGGAGCGTATGTATGAGCGGTAAAAAGAGAATTCTTATAGTGGATGATGAGCCTGATTTTTCGATGATTGTTAAAAAGAATCTGGAGAAGGAGGGTTTTGAAGTGGAACTGGCATACGATGGAGCAGAAGGTCTTGCCAAGGTCAGGAACAATCCCCCGGATGCCATTGTTCTTGATGTCATGATGCCTGAAATTGACGGCTATAAGGTATGTTCGACTTTAAAAAGCGATGATAAGTATTCAGGCATTCCCATTGTTCTTCTTACGGCAGTCGCTTCGCATGTTACCTCCACACGATATTCTCATTATGACGGGATGAGCATGGAAGCCGATGATTATCTGCCTAAACCGGCGTCGGCCGAACAGATTGCGGAGAGCGTCAAACGGCTCCTCAAACTTTAAATACTTGGTCTCCAAATTAGTTGGTGATTCTATGAGGGTTCAAGAGGTCAAGGATTCAAGAATTCGAGTGAAATGCTGATAAAGAATAGGGTTCAAGGGGTCAATCCGCCTGAGGCGGAAAGGATTCGAGTGACTGCCACGCACAGGTTCATGATTTATTCGAGCATTACGGCGGAGGATATCATACGGTTCATTTGTGGACTTTGATATGTCTTTCGCTCGGTATTTTCGGCGAGAATGAATGAACGTATCCCGGGCCGGATCTCGCAGAAGTAGGATTATAATCCGCAGAAAAAACAATTCGGTTTAAAGGGGAGGAATAGTAATGAAATTATTCCTCCCCTTTTGCTTTTTCCCGCAAGGACTTGACACGGTGTTATGTTGAAATTATGTTCAGGCTGACCATACCGGTACATATTGGATGACCGGTTTCAATCAGATGTTAATCACTGCTATAAAAGGGAGTAAAACAATTACATGGAAGTAATTCACAGCGGCGCAAGTTGTGACGCGGCAAAACAGAAAATGAAAAAAGACGCCCAGGATTCTTCTGTTGAAGGATCTCTTAAAAAAATAAAACACAAGTTTATTGTCATGAGCGGGAAAGGCGGGGTCGGCAAGACAAGCGCTTCAGTGAATCTTGCCATAGCCCTTTCAAACAAAGGCTTTAAAGTCGGGTTGATGGATGTCGATCTTCACGGTCCCGATGTTCCGAGAATGCTTGGACTGAACGGGATGCTCGATTTAGGCAAGAACCATAAACTTGCTCCCATGAAATATTCCGAAAAATTAAGCGCCGTATCGATTGAAGCCCTGACCCCGAATAAGGATGATGCGATTATATGGCGCGGCCCGATTAAGTATTCCGCTATAAAACAATTCATAGGAGATGTTGACTGGGGTGAACTTGATTTTCTGATTATAGACAGCCCTCCCGGCACAGGCGACGAACCTTTGACTATAGCGCAAACTGTAAGAGATGCAAGGGCAATTATCGTCACAACTCCCCAGGAAGTTTCTCTTTCGGATGTCAGAAAGTCTATTAATTTCTGTAAAACCGTAAAAATGGAAATATTCGGACTGATTGAAAACATGAGCGGTTTTATCTGCCCTCATTGCAATAAAGATATCGATCTTTTCGGCGCCGGAGGCGGAGAAAAAACGGCAAGGGAAACAGGTATAGAATTTCTCGGTAAAATCCCGTTTGATCAGAACGTGGTATCATGCGGCGATGCCGGCATATCTTTGATTGACAAGCATTCCGATTCTCCTGTTGCAATGGCATTTGACAGTATAGCAGATAAAATGGCGAAGCTTGCCGGAATATAAGAGATAGGATTCAAGGGGTCAAGGGTTCAAGGGTTCCAGTAAAAGGAAAGCCTGCCGGAACTTCAGAAAACGAACACTTGAACCCTTTCCGCCTCAGGCGGAGAATCATGGAACCCTTTCTCCCTAGTAACCGGGAGAAGAGCCGGAAATTTTATCATCTGATTTATTGTTTTTTTCCGTATAACATATCGGGCAGGACTCACGGAATTTGCAATAAATTGTCGGATCGGTGCAGTGCATGCACTCTTCACACATATAAACACCGTGTTTCATACATGAATAGCTGGTGAGCCTGTCTTTATGATTAACACATTTTTCCAACTCTATTCCTTCCCTGTTAATTCATGATCGATTCTGATTAGTGTCCATTCGGAAACAAAGTTTGGACACATGCAAGTTTCCAATCCGGAAATAGGCAATTTTGGGCAAGCTCCAGGAAATCAAGGAATTTCGCGGAGGCATACGCAATGTATGCCGCACAAGAAATCCCGCAGATTGACGCCGAGATCGCACAAAAGGGCCATTTCTGGAAGGAAACTGATTAGCTGTTGCAAGCAGGCGTGATTATATTGTAATAATAAATCACAGTTAAAAATTTTTCTCAAACCATTATAACCGGCGGAGCTGACAGTGGCTTTTCACGGAATAAAAACAAATATTGCCGTCAATCTTGCAATACTTCTCGGCGTTGCAATGCTTCTCACCGACTTTGTAATGATTATTATCGCTCAAAGAGACCTTGTCCGGGCCGAAATCTCAAAAGGATATATGATTATTTCAGAAATTGAGAACAATATGTTTATAACAAGTGAAGGAAATACGTCCCTTGCGCCTGCATACCCGGAGAGATTGAGAGAGTCCGTCAAAACGGCAGGATTTATCTGCGCAGTTGTGAGGGATAAAAATAACAGGATTATATATTCAGGCGGTTCGGATTGCCTGTTGACAGATGAGGTGACGGCATTGACAAAGCAGTCGGTCGAATCTTCGAAAAAAATGACCAGGTTTTCAGGCGCTGCCTGGGGCGTTTTGTGGATGCAGGATCGTTATCTTATAATATCGGCGCCGCTGTTTAAAAACGGAAGCGTTGAAGCCGG
>CAYVMK010000146.1:0-5741 GCA_964452445.1 uncultured Desulfonema sp.
ATCACGCCTTTGCTTCAATTGCGTAAAGAGCAGCTCCTACCGCCCCTGTGAGCTGAGGATGTTCCGGAACCAGCAGCTTTCTACCGAGAAGCTCACCTGTCATTTCTACAAGAAACGGGTTGTGTGCGACGACGCCTCCCGTCATGACGATATTCTCCGCAAGAGAGTCCATTTCAAGCACCCTCTTTATTACGGACAAAAAAAGGCCCTTTATGATATCCGGAACTTTTTTCCCCTGACGTATTTTTTCCAGCACTTCCGTGGCTGAGAACACGGTGCAGTAGCTCCCCAGTTCGACAATATTCTGCGACTGTCTTGCAAGGCCGTCCATTTCTTCAATCGGTATATCAAGACGGGCGGACATCTCTTCGAGAAAAGCGCCTGTTCCGGCTGCGCATTTCCGGTTCATCCTGAAACCGATCCTGCGGCCTTCATTATCAAGCCTGATAATCTTGTTATCCTGCCCACCTATGTCTATTATCGCTATTTCCATCGGAAAATAATGGAAGCAGCCTTTCCCGTGGCAACTTATTTCGGTTTTTGTTTCATTCAAGAAAGAGACGTTATTCCTGCCGTAACCGGTTGAAACCGTGTGTATTATATTTTTTCTTGACGAGTTTGACATTCCAAGTGAAAAATCAAGACAGCGGTTCGCTGTTGCCGTAAAGTCGGTTCCCGACTTTTCCACTGCGTACCCGGTAAGTCTTTTGGCGGAATCAAGCACAGCTACCTTTGTTCTTGATGCGCCTACATCAACTCCGGCAAAGAGAGGTTTTGTGGTCATTTCGGTTCGAGGGCTTTAACCAGAGCCCTTAAGGTTTTATTATACGGAGTTTCCATTCCTGCCTGCCTTCCGTATTCGACAAATTTTCCGTTCATGAAGTCGATTTCGGTCCTGCGCCTGTTTTCAATATCTATCAGCATGGAAGGTTTGTGATCGCCGGCTTTTCTCATGTACTCCATTGCGTGAGGATAAAAATCCCAGCCCAGATTGATCTCGTTTGCTCTTGCAACCGACACGCATTCCTTTACAAGCGCATCGATGATCTGGAAAACAATCGGGTCATTCATTGCCTGGGACATGGTGAGACCGGTTACGGTACATACGGGATTCATGCAGGAGTTTAAAATCGCCTTTTGCCATACCAAGGAGGTAATCTTGTCCGTATGGCCGGTCGGGAGCCCGCATTTTGTGAGTATTTCAGCAATTGCGACAGCTGCATGGGCTGATTCGGGATCAAGCTCCTGCAAAAAATGCGGGGGATGATGAAAGGGCATCCGGACATGTCCGGGCTTCACGAGCCCGCATCCGTAATTTACCACAGCCCTCATCACGGGTTTTTTGCCGAGAGTCCGGGCTATCACCGCTTCCGTGTCCATGCCGTTCTGCCAGCTTATTACATATACTCCCTCTTTGTAGAAACCTTCTATAGCCGAGGAGATAAGCGGAAGCGCGTTGGCTTTGACGGTCAGAATAATAACGTCCGGAACTTTATCCGCAAGATCGTCTATGCTGGCGCACGTGCGGGTTACGGCTTGCTGAAGATTTTCCGCTCCTTCAATGATGATGCCGGGATTTAAAGCAGGCTTGAGCAATTCAGGGAATACATCACAGAGGGTCAAATCATATCCGCCTTTTGCAAGAAATGCCGCAACAATGCATCCTACCGGACCGGCTCCGACAACTGCAAATGTTTTGGGCCGGAAATTTGATTTGGCTTTCATTTTGTAAACCCCCTTTTGCTGTAAACTCTTTACATATACCTCTTATTTCCACCTTCCCCTCTGCTTTCCTGAATACAGGGGAAAGGGATTTCCAGGGCTTCTTGCGAAGCCGTCAATTCTTGGGCCTTTCATCTATCACTCTGTTTGCCTTGCCTTCGCTGCGGGTCAGGATCTTCGGTTCGAGAAGATTTACACCTACTGTCACACCCATGATCGATTTTATATGCCGTTTAATTTTGTTTTCCACCTCTGTTCGTTTCTGAGCGCCTGCTTCATACGCTTCTTTCTTTGCTTCAACTTTCACTATGAGCTGATCCAGGTATCCTTTCTTGCGGACAATAAGCATGTACTGCGGTTCTATTTCTTCTATGTCGAGCAGCAGAGACTCAATCTGGGAAGGGAATACATTGACGCCGCTTATTATCAGCATGTCGTCGGAACGGCCGGTAATCTTGTTCATCTTGATCAGTGTCCTGCCGCATGAGCAGGTTTCCCTGTGAAACTTTGTTATGTCCTTAGTGCGGTAACGAAGCATAGGCATTGCTTTTCTCTGCAATGATGTGAGAACGAGTTCTCCCTGTTCACCGATCGGAAGGGGCTCCAGCGTGGCCGGATCGACTATTTCGGCAAGGAAATGGTCTTCATTGATGTGAAGTCCGTCCTGGGCTTCGCAGTCAAAGGCGACACCGGGGCCGCCAAGTTCCGTCAGGCCGAACGCTTCCATAGCTTTTATGCCCAGTCTTTCCTCGATCTCTTTCCGCATGGCGACAGTCCATGGTTCGGCTCCGAAAACACCGACCCTTAAGGGGAGTTTCCTGACATCAATCTTCATTGACTCGACCTGTTCCGCTATTGTGAGGGCATATGAAGGGGTCGAGAATAAAACAGTTGTTCCAAAATCTTTCATGAGCATAACCTGCCGTTCGGTCTGGCCCGAGCTTGTCGGGACTATCGTGCATCCGATAAGGGTTGCTCCCTGGTGAAAACCCAGTCCGCCGGTAAAAAGTCCGTAGCCGTAAGCATTCTGCGCAATGTCTCCCTTCCTTACGCCGGCAGACCAGAGGTTTCTTGCCATGCATTCGGCCCAGTTATCCATATCCTCGGCAGTATATGGCCCGGTGATAGGCTTTCCGGTTGTTCCTGAAGATGCGTGTATCCTGATAACTTCTTTTAACGGAACTGCACAGAGGCCGAAAGGGTAATTGTCTCTCAAGTCATTTTTAACCGTGAAAGGAAGCCTGGCAACATCCGCCGGGGTTTTTATGGAATCGGCGTTTATTCCAAGCTTTTCAAGTTTCTGCTTGTAAAACGGCACCCGTTCACAGACCCAGGCCACTGTTTCCTTCAGTTTTTGAAGTTGAAATTTGTTGAGTTCTCCAACCGGCATATACTCGAACTTGTCATTCCAAGGCATTTTTTCCCTCCTTATTATTCATTAATTGGAACATATCAACTGAGCTTTGCGGCAGAAAATCCAAGCTCAAAAGCTCTAATATTTGATTCGGCAAATTTTCCGGTTCTTGCTTTTATCGCCTCCTTCACGTTCTCTGCTGAAAGAGGGAGAATACCTGTTTGAAGGAGCGCTCCCACCAAAACCATGTTTACGGACAACACATTTCCTGCTTCTTTTGCAAGAGCGGTGGCATCGAAAGCTATAAGTTTTCTTGTCTTTGCGCGGATGAGATCCTGCAAAGCTCCAAGTTCAGGATAGACGCCTCTTCCTATGGCGACCGTAAAAGGCGGAAGAGGAGAGAGACTGGTGATGACCGTCGTATCCGGATTGCATTTATTCAAGGCTCTTAAAGTTTCCGAAGGTTCAAATCCGACAAGAACATCCGCTTCCCCGTCCGAAATAATTGTGCTTTCAGCATCGCCGAAAACAATTGCGGATTCCACAACCCCTCCGCGTTGGGCCATGCCGTGTATTTCGCTCATGCGAACCGGAATTTCCGAAATAAGGGAAGCTTCACCCAGAATGCGTGAAGCAAGCAGGTTTCCCTGACCCCCGACAGCCACAATAATTAATCTGGTAGTTTTCATCTTATATATCCTGTTTATCCTTTATCGGCAGAATGGCATTTTCAGGACAGATCTGGGCGCATACCGCGCATCCCGCGCACAGGACGGAGTCGATATTTACCCTGTTATCCTTTATAACGAAGGCCGGACATGCAAGTTCATTTACACATACCCTGTGGTTTTTGCATTTATCACTGATATAAAAGGGTTTCCCCATGGGTTTTTTAAGGCTTTTCGAATAGAGGGTGCACATCTCCTTTGAGATGATCACCGAAACCCCTTTGAAATTCAGAGCTTCTTTTACAGCCTCTATACTCTTTTTTATCCTGTAAGGCTTTATAACAGTGACATGGGAGACTCCTGCCGCCTTTACAACATCCTCTATCATGATGCGACCGTACCCGCTCAAATTAAAATTGCCCATATCAACGCCCGGATTAGGCTGATGGCCTGTCATGGCGGTTATGCCGTTATCGAGGATAACCAGAGTAAAATTGTGATTGTTGAAAACAGCATTTACAAGACCGGGTATGCCTGAGTGGAAAAAAGTGGAATCCCCGATGAAGGAGATCACTTTTTTATCGGTAACTTTTGAAAAACCGCATGAAGTCCCGACCGATGAGCCCATGCATATCAGAAAATCCCCCATGGAAAGAGGAGGGAGGAATCCTAAAGTGTAGCATCCGATATCAGTAGGATAGATTGTTTCCATTCCCTCGGACGCCTTCTTGACCGCATAAAAAGTGGCGCGGTGAGAGCATCCTGCACAAAGATTGGGCGGGCGCTGCGGAAGTTCCGGAACATCGGAAAGATCCGTTACAGCGGGAGGCGTGTAATCCGCGCCGAAGTATTTTGCGATACATTTTCTTACCATCGCCGGATCGAATTCATAAAGGCGCGACAGAAGGCCTTCCCCCTTTCCCCTTATTGATAAAGTCAAACCGGCTTCCTGGGCACATGCCTTGACGGCCTCCTCCATGAACGGTTCGCCTTCCTCGACTATTAGCGCCTTTTTGCAGTCTTTTAAAAAGTTTTTGATCAGGTTTTTGGGCATGGGATTTGAAAAGCCGATGCGGAGCACTTTGACCTTGTTTTCAAGATTCAAGTCTTTTAATGCATCCGATACGTAAATGTAGCTTACGCCGTTGCATATAATGCCAAATTCACCTTTTCCAACCGTAAAATTATATGCGGAGCTTTCCGAAAGAATCTCCGCTTTTTCCATGTTTTCAAGAAGCTTTACATGAAGCTTTCTTGAAACAGCCGGGACGGTGACGCAGTTAAAAGGATCTTTTGTATAAGAACCCTTTGAAATGCGCTTTTTCATCCCGCCGAGCTCAACAGTTGCGGTTGAATGGTTTATCCTTGTCGTTGTTCTGAAAAGAACAGGCTCTTTAAGTTCCTCCGAAAGATCGAAAGCATATGACATCATCTCCTTTGCCTCTTTTACTGATGAGGGTTCTATTAGGGGAAGTCCCGAAAGCTTGCCGTAATACCTGTTGTCCTGTTCATTCTGGCTCGAGAACATGAAGGGATCGTCCGCGGTTATCACTACAAAACCGCCCCTGACGCCGACATATGCCAGTGTCATGAGGGCATCGGCCGCAACATTGAGACCCACGTGCTTCATTATGCACATGCTGCGGACTCCTGAATTTGCGGCTGCGGCAGCCACTTCAAAGGCGACTTTTTCATTGGCGCTGTATTCGAAGTAAAGGTCGCTTTCCTGAGAAATTTTAAAAAGATTGAGTGATATTTCGGAGGATGGAGTTCCCGGATATGTGGTGGCAAAGGCAACACCCGCCTCGATTGCGCCTCTTGTTATGGCTTCGTTTCCGAGAAGCAGCATTTTTTGGCCTGGATTATCAATCAACAGTTTATGCATTACAAGTCCTTTTTGAAAAGTTCAATGACCGGCGGTTTTATGAAAGGCTAAACTGCGGTTTGCCTATAACATGTTACATATCTTATTTTTATCCATGCTGCAACTTCACAGA
>CAYVMK010000147.1:0-5739 GCA_964452445.1 uncultured Desulfonema sp.
GAAGCCCTTATAGGGCTTTAATCAAGCCACCGGCTATGCCGGTGGTCATGACTCCAATTATTACAAGGTTAATTCGCTTATTCCTCAGTCTCTTTTTCAGGTAGAGTCGTTCCGAAAAAAAGCATGGCCGGCTGATCTGAAATAATATCTATTGAACGGTTCAGGCTTTCGCTGGTTTTTTCTATGCTCTGCATCGTAGCGGATATCTGCCGCAGCATGGATGAAATGTTGTAATCGGTCTTTTGTACAAGAACGGCGCCTTCCCGTATAAGCGTTCCGGCATCATTTACCGCGCTTTTGAAATTCCTTATTGCATCGGCAATTTCATCCCTGTTATCGGACACGACAGTATCCAGTTTTGTTATGGTGTCATTCAGGTTTGAAACTGTTTTGTCCGTATTTTTTGTAAACAGATTGAAGGTATCACCAGCTCTGCCTATCGATTCCATTGCCCGGTCCCATTTGTCCAGAGACGATTTTATGTCCGAGGAGAGTTGTCTTATTTTTGCCTCGGCTACGGCAGCGTTTATTTTATCGAGAGCAGCCTTTGACTTTACAGATATTCCTTCAAGATCCATCCTGTTGATTTGTGTTATTACATAGTTCAGGCTGTCCATGAAGCGTTTTATTTCAGACGGTTTTGTGTCAATTACAGTATGACGGGGAGAGAAGCTGATTTTAGGCGAAAGATCCGGTTCCCCTTTCTTCTTTCTGTCGAGTTCGACGAACATGATCCCTGTTATTCCAACCGATTTCAACTGGGCAATCACATCCTTATCCGGCTTCAAATCTGATTCGATCTTTATCACTATTTCAATCAGAGCTGTGTCGGGTGCAACAAGTATATTCTGTACACGTCCTATGGCAACTCCTCTGTATTTTACGGGAGAATCTATTGACAAACCCTGGACCGATTCGTCGAAGTAGGCTGAATATAACTGCCCTTTTTCAAAAAAATGAGAAGTCCCGATCCATATTATTGCGACAAACGCAACGGCCAGCCCTGTTATAACAAAGAGTCCGACGGCAAATTTTGTTTTTATTGAAGCCATTGTTTTTCTATCTTTGCATTCCTGTTAAAAAATTGCCTTACGGACGGATCAGGGTTGTGTTCCTTTATGTATCTGGGATCTCCTTCGGCAATTATGCTTTTGGTCTTTTTATCAAGCATTATAATCCGCCCTGCAACGGAAAATATTGTATCAAGATCATGAGTGACAATCACTATTGTTGTGCCTATGTTTTTGTTTATTTGCAGGATAAGATCGTCAATTTCAGACGATATAACAGGATCGAGGCCCGCAGTCGGTTCATCAAGAAACAATATTTTCGGGTTTAAAGCAAGCGCCCGTGCGAGCCCGGCCCTTTTTTTCATTCCTCCGCTTAGCTGAGAAGGAAAATAATCTTCAAAACCCAAAAGATCAACTGTGCGGAGTTTCAAATGCACGAGCATATCCACAGAGCTTTTGGACAATAAAGAATACTCGCCGACCGGAAGAGCGATATTTTCCGCAACAGTCATGGAACCTAAAAGGGCGCTGCTTTGAAACAGAATTCCGATTTTCTTTAATATATCATGGAGTGTCCTGTCATCGCATGAAGTTATATCAATACCGTCTATACGGACGCTTCCCGATGAGGGATCTAAAAGACCAGTCATATGTTTTAACAGGGTGCTTTTCCCACACCCGCTTCCCCCAAGGATAACAAGAATTTCACCTTCAAACACATCGAAGCTGATATTGTCAAGAATCGTTTCATCGCCATACCGGGCGGTAAGATTTCTAACCTGTATAATGGATTCTTTCTCCATAATTTCTGAATGTTATCTCAGGTAGCTTCGTCCTACTGCAAACATTGAATCGAAAAGTATGATTAGAAAAATGCTGCTCACAACAGCCGATGTTGCGGCATTCCCGACCGCATCAGCGCCGCCTCTTGTCTGAAAGCCCCTCAGGCATCCGACCCACGAAATTATTACGGCAAAAACGGCGCTTTTGGACATGCCCCAGACAACTTCAAAAAGAGTAAGAACTTTAATTGTCTGAGTCATATATGAACTCATGGTAAGGTCAAGAATAAGCACTCCGACAACAAGCCCCCCGGCTATAGCAAAAATATTTGAAAAAAGAGTCAAAAGGGGCACAACAAGAATGGATGCCAGTATTCTCGGGACTGCCAGAAAAAGAGTGGGGTCGAAGCCCATTACAAAAAGAGCGTCGATCTCTTCCGATATTTTCATTGTCCCGATTTCAGCGGCGAATGCGGAGCCGGATCTTCCGGCAACAACTATTGCGGTCATTATCGGGCCAAGTTCCGAGACCATTGCAATCGATACAAGGGACGCAACATATAAATTTGCTCCGAACTGTTCAAGCTGGAGAGAAGACATGAAAGCAATAACAAGGCCGAGAAGAAAACTTATTAGGGCTACTATGGGCACGGCATTGACACCGGTTTTTTCCATGCACAGAATGGTGTCATTGATGCGAAGCAGCTTCGGGTTACGAAACACCTGATAAAACGACAGCAAAGCCGAACCGAGAAATGAGACAAGAATTTTAAAGTTGGAAGCGTTTTTTATTACGGTTTCCCCGAACTGCTCTACGATTCGGCGGGGTCTTTTCCGTTTAACGGTTTCGGCAGGTTTGTATAAATCCGGCTCCGTCAGGGAGAGAATGTTTTTTGCCGTCTCATTTTTATCTGTAACCCTGAATTTGCCGTTTCTGTTCTTTACGGCTATTTTCAATTCAATAAGAACGAGCAGGCCGAAATCGTCAAAGTATGAAACATCATCAATGTCGGCTGTCAGAGAAGTAAAGGATAATGAATTCACTTCACGAATCAGCTGTGCAATTATTTCAGGTGAAGAATCAGCATCCAGTTTCCCGTGAAAACGAACCGTATAAGAGCCATTCTCATCTTCGGAAAGATAGTAATATTCGGATTTAATCTGATCCGGTTTTTTCATTATCAAACCCTACAGTTTTGTAAAAGGTTGCATAAAATCCGGTTTATATCTCAATTGAGCGATTCTATATCAGATTCTTCTGGCGCATGATATTCCTTCAGACAAGATAGCCTGTATTCTGCCCAGTGTAACGCAGGTATCCGCACATTCGGGAAAATCAGATCTTTCCTCGCATTCCCTGCAGGGACTCTTGATAAGATATCCTATTTCAAAGTCAAACCTGTAACCGATTGCATCTAGTTTGGGGATGTATTCCAAAAGTTCCGGTCCTGTTTTTCGGGCGTTTAATAATGTTGTCATTGTTTTTTTATAAATATCATAATGTTGAATCTATAACAAGGCAAACCTGACGGCTTCGTAAAAAGTCATTCTGCTGTGTTGCGCTTCATCTTTCGTCATTGCAGCGTACCAAAAAGTACGCTTCATTCCTCAAGATTCGCGCGCCTTGCATAATGAGCTTTTTACTTTGCCGTCCGAATGCAGACTTCAAACGAACTTGTCTATTCCCTCGACAGAAAACGTTTGTATTCATACATTTTGGCAAATGCTTTTACCGCGCGTTCAGGCGTCGGATAGAAGACTCCTTTGAACAAACAGTCGCTGATTCTGTAAACCGTTTTGTCTTTTTCATCGGTCAGCAGGCTTACGCCAAATACCGGCTTGTTGTATTTTTCCGTCAGGACCGCGATGTGTCTGATATATTCTCCGTCGAAATCGGGTCTTGCCTTCTCGACTCTTTCAAAAAAATCGGCCGTATAAGTGGGGTCGACGTCAAGTATCGAATCGGCGAGGTGTTTTAAAAGTATTCTGCGGCCCAAAATACCGAGATTGATTACAGCATCACATCCGTCCCATTTCAAAAGTTCTTCTATGACGGTCATTGGAATTGACGGGTCATTTTCTCCGACTATGTCAACCGGGTTTGACCTGCTCCAGTACGGAGGCAGTATCCTGTCAATTCGTTCGATTAACTCCGGCGCCAGTTCGGGAACTTCAAGCCCGTATTCCGAACAAAGGTCGGATGTGACAACACCCCATCCTCCTCCCATGGTCATGATTGCCGCGCGGTTTCCCTCCGGGAGTGGCAAAGACGAAAAAGCCGCTGAAAGATCGAGCAAATCCATGGGCTGTTCCACCATGACAATTCCTGCTTGCCTGCACACGGCGTCAAAAATTCCGGAATCGGAGATCATTGCGCCCGTATGGCTTGACGCTGCCCTGTTTCCGGCTTTACTTCTTCCGCCTTTAAGTAAAACTATGGGTTTCTTTTTTCCGACCCTTGAGGCGCTTTCAAAAAAACGACGCCCGTTTTTTACACTTTCCACGTAGAGCATGACGGTTTTTGTCAGATTGTCCGTTTCAAATGCATCTATATAATCTTCTATTGTAATCACGGCCTCGTTTCCCGAGCCGCAGAAAGCCCTGATTCCTATATCCTGCTGTTCCGCAAAAACAAGGAGCTGGACTCCCATGTTTCCCGACTGGGAGACAACGGCGGTAAAGCCGGGTCTTGGCCTTGCAGGGCTTGCGGTGCAGTAAAGATTGATATGAGGGTTGCATATACCCATTGTATTGGGGCCGACTATCATTATTTCAGCATCCTGGGCGGCCTTTACGAGATCCTTTTCGAGCTCTTTCCCTTTAACACCTGTCTCCCCGAATCCCGATGTTATAAGCACCATGTTCTTTATGCCTTTTGCCTTGAACTCGGGCAGCAGGCTTATCACTCCGGAGGCAGGAATGGTAACAACCGCAAGATCAATCGGGTCATCTATTTCGGATACCGATTTATAAACCGGCCTGTCTGCTATTGAGCCTCCTTTGGGGTTTACAAGATATATATTGCCTTTATACCCTCCGCTGATGGTTAATATGAAAAGGGTATGCCCCCATTTCCCGAATTGCGAGGATGCGCCGACAAATGCTATTGATTTCGGATAAAAAAGAGAACCTATATGATCCGGGGGGATTACAGGAAGATACCTCCTTTTTTCGGTGTTTGCGCCTGCTATTATGAGGGCGTCAACCGCGCATATATTCCCGTCGGGCATTGCTATTAAAGGATTTATGTCGATTTCAGATATACGCGGCTGTTCCAGCGAAAGACGGGAAAGTCCTGTAAGCGCGCCTATTATCTGCCCGCGGTTTACCGCCTCTTCACCCCTGAATTTTCCAAGGAGTTTTTTTGCTCTAATCTCATCAATCATTTCGGCTGCATCGGTTTCCGTAAGGGGCGCTACACGAAAGGCCGTATCGGAAAAAGCCTCGGTAAATATGCCGCCTAGTCCGAACATGATAACAGGCCCGAATTGCGGATCTCTGAACATTCCCGCCACAAATTCTCTTTTCCCTTTCACCTGCGGTTGCACAAGAAGACCTTCGAGCTTATCCCCGGCGTCTTTTTGAATGGCTGAAACAGCTTTTTTTACTGCGTCCGGGTCATTGAGATTAAGGTGAACAAGTCCCATGTCGGTTTTGTGCAGTATTTCGGTGCCAAGCCCTTTGAGGACAACAGGGAAACCAATACCGATTGCGGCATTAACCGCTTCTCCGGAGTTCGATACTTTTATTTCTTCAGTAACCGGAACACCATATGCTTTAAGTATTTTTTTCGATTCGTTTTCAGTCAAAGCCGATTTTTCATTTTCATTTATTTTTTTAAATAGATCTGTAATGCTCACTTGGCGCTCCTGTATTATAATGATAATGTAATAATGTCTCTTTGACAGAAAACGAATCGCAAAAAAAAACCAAACACACCCAACACA
>CAYVMK010000148.1:0-5737 GCA_964452445.1 uncultured Desulfonema sp.
TCCGGGTCAGACATATGTTCTTACAAGCAAACATGTTGAGGGCGACCAGGAGCGTGTTTCCGTTTCATATGAGAATCTGCCCTCGGATGTTAAAAAGGGGGAAAGGATACTTCTTGCCGACGGCATGATGGAGCTGGTTGTGAAAAAGACAACCCGCACGGATATATCCTGTGAAGTCGTTACCGGTGGATTTCTTACTTCGAACAAGGGAATAAACCTTCCGACCGGAACGATAAAAGCCGATGCAATAACGGCGAAAGACCGCAAGGATCTTCTCTTCGGTTTGAAAAATAACGTGGATTATATCGCCCTTTCATTTGTCAGGAGCGCAAAGGATATTCTCGGACTGAAAAAAATAATAAAGAGGGAGAAGAAAAATATTCCCGTGATAGCCAAAATAGAAAAGCATGAAGCTCTTGACGACATAGATGGAATTATAGAGGCATCAGACGGTATAATGGTCGCAAGGGGCGATCTTGGCGTTGAGATACCTCTGGAAAGTGTTCCGAATATCCAGAAGATGCTTGTTAAAAAAGCGAACGATATTGGAAAGCCTGTAATAATTGCCACACAGATGCTCCGGTCAATGGTGAGCGCGCCGCGTCCTTCGAGAGCGGAAGCAAATGATGTGGCGAACGCCGTGCTGGACGGAGCCGATGCGGTCATGCTTTCCGAGGAGACGGCGAGCGGCGAATATCCTGTCCAGGCGGTTTTGTACATGAGAAGGATTGCGGAGAATGCCGAAGAGATTTTTCCCCATGAAAAATACTTGAGCCTCATGCCGGAAAAAGATGTATCTGAATCGGTTGCCTATGCCTCATGCGTTCTTGCGGATCATCTTGACGTGAAGGCTATCGTCGCCACAACCCGTTCCGGTTCAACCGCGGCGCATATTTCACGGTTCAGGCCGAAACCGGTTATAATAGCTCTTTCTCCTGAAAAGAGCGCCGTAAGACGCCTTGCTCTTTACTGGGGGTGCCTTCCGATCCTTGTTGCCGGAACAAAAGGAAAGGATGAAAAGACCGATACGGCGCTTCCGATCCTTGCTTCAGGTTATGTTAAAAAAGGCGATCTGGTTGTGATTACATCCGGATATCCCGAATACGTCGAGGGCACAACTAACATGATGAGGGTTATCAGGCTATAAATAAGTGAAAAGCGAATAGTGAAAGGGACCAGGGATTCGAGGGTTCAAGGGGTGGGGAGAGAGGCGGAACGATTATGGGATTTATAAGGGATCAGGAGGAGCGTCTGGTAGTGGGCCTTTTGACTGCGAAATATCAAAAGAAGAATCTTCCTGTGCCCGATATTTCCGAATTGAAGCGCCGGGCTGCAGGAATAGTCGATGAGGCGCACGGTATTGCCCGTGAAAGGGGGAAAAACGTGCTTTCAATCGTAAAGGATATGGCGAAAGAATTGAGCCGCGTAAAAAAATAAAGTAGTCATCCGGAAACAAATTTTGAACGCATTTGAGTTTCCGGATGGAAACTAGTATAACGTTTCATTAAAAAACTGTCATTTCGACCGTGGAAAAAATCTTCCGTATCTCACTGATACGGAACGAGATTTTGCGCCCCGCTTGAACTGACAATTTGTAAAGGTTTTTATGAAACGCTATACTAGAAAGGATTATCAATGGCAGGCGACGACATATCAAGACTTCGCATAAAAAAAGCCGGCTCTGTTGCGGGTGCGGGGAAAAAGAAAAAACATATTATTTTATTGATAATAATATTTGTATTGATTGCAACAGGGATTCTTTACAAACAGGGACTTCTGACTCCCGCACTTGAAGTCAGGGTTTCAAAAGTTGTTAATATTTATCCGTCCCAGACATATACGCTTCTTAATGCAAGCGGCTATGTGGTTGCCCAGCGGAAAGCGGCCGTTGCTTCAAAAATCACAGGGCGGCTTGTATTTTTGGGTGTTGAGGAGGGAAGCATGGTCAGGAAAGGCGAAATAGTCGCACGCCTTGAAAATGAAGATGCCGTCGCTGCAAGGAACAGGGCATCGGCCAATGTAAATGCGGCGAAAGCCTCCCTTGAACAGGCAATGGCCGAACTTGATGACGCTGTCCTGAATTTCAACCGGATGGCGCAACTGTCACAAAAGGGGAGCGTGGCAAAGTCCGAACATGATGCGGCGGAGGCAAGGTTAAAAAGGGCAAAAGCCTCGGTATCGGCCCAGAGAGCTGTCATCCAGGCCAGTGAAGCCGCTCTGAAAGAGACCGAAGTTGTGCTCGAATATACAAATATGCGCGCTCCATTTGACGCTGTGGTGCTTACAAAGAATGCCGATATCGGCGACATTGTGACCCCTCTCGGGGCTGCCGCAAATGCCAAAGCTGCTGTAGTCGATATAGCGGATATGGAGTCCCTCCAGGTTGAAGTCGATGTTTCGGAAAGCAATATTGATCTTGTGAAAAAGGGTCAGCCGTGCGAGATCCAGCTCGATGCATTGCAGGATTCACGGTTCAGAGGAGCAGTTCATATGATAGTTCCGACCGCCGACAGGACGAAGGCATCAGTCATGGTGAAAGTCGCATTTAAAGACAAGGATACGCGAATTCTGCCGGAAATGAGCGCCAAGGTGGCATTCCTCTCGCGCGAGGTTCCGCCTGAAGAGCAGAAGGCATTTAAAGCGATTCCGGCCGGTGCAACAATCGGAAAAGAGGGAAATCAGTTTGTTTTTTCGGCAAAAAACGGCCGGGTGCATAAAACCGTGATAAGAACCGGAAGGCGATCAGGGGAGATGGTGGAAGTATTAAGCGGGCTTGAAACAGGCGAGTTTCTGGTAACGGAGCCGCTTGACAAGGTTAAGGCCGGAATGAAGGTCAAGGTTTCAGAGGAGTAATACTTAAGTTGGCGCCTGTCATAGAGATCAAGGATCTCTCAAAATCATATCGCCGCGGAAGCCAGTCGATAGTTGTCCTGGAAAATTTGTCTCTCGATATCGCGGAGGGCGATTTTCTTGCCCTAATGGGTCCATCGGGCTCGGGTAAAAGCACGCTTTTAAATCTTATAGCAGGGCTCGACAAGGCGGACAGCGGAAGCATAAGAGTCCGGGGAACAGATATATTTTCGCTTTCTGAAACCGGGCTTGCAAAATGGAGGGCCGAAAATGTCGGCTTTATCTTTCAGTTCTACAATCTTGTTCCGGTGCTGACTGCATTTGAAAATGTTGAGTTGCCCCTGATCCTGACAAATCTTTCCGGAAGGGAGAGGAAAGAGCATGTAACAACTGCCCTCAGGCTTGTTAACCTTGAGGACAGGATGGAGCATTATCCACGCCAGCTGTCGGGCGGCGAGCAGCAGAGGGTTGCGATAGCGAGAGCGGTTGTCACGGACCCGACCATTCTTGTGGCGGACGAGCCTACGGGCGATCTCGACAGGGCATCGGCTGAAGAGGTGCTGCAGCTTATGGAGAAATTGAGCAACGTAATCGGAAAGACGGTTGTAATGGTAACTCACGACCCGAGGGCTGCAAAAAAGGCCGGCAAAATCAAGTATCTTGAAAAAGGTGTTCTTGCAAATGCTCCTCAAGCTTCTTTTCCGGAATGCATTTAGGCACAGGTTAAGGACCGCCCTTACCGTCTGCGGCATATGCGTTGCAATTCTTGCTTTCGGCCTCCTCCGCACTGTCGTAAGCGCCTGGTATGCCGGAGTCGATGCATCTTCCGCCACCCGGCTGGTGACCCGGAATGCCATATCTCTTGTTTTTCCCATGCCGCTTTCCTATAAGGAGAAAATACGCGGTGTTGAAGGCGTTAAAATAGTATCCCTCGGGAACTGGTTCGGGGGAATTTACATTGAAGAGAAGAATTTTTTCGCCAACTTCGCCGTTGATTCAAAAACCTATCTTGATCTTTATCCCGAATTTGTCATTCCCGCCGGCCAGAAGCTTTCATTTTTAAAGGAAAGAAAAGGATGCATAGCAGGCCGCAAACTGGCCAAACGGTTCGGATGGAAGATCGGAGATACAATCGTATTAAAAGGAACCATTTTCCCCGGAAACTGGGAGTTCGTCCTGAGCGCGATATACCGGGGCAGGGATAAGACCATAGATGAAAACCAGTTTTTCTTTCACTGGGATTATCTCAATGAGACCATGAAAAAAGTCCAGCCCAGAAGAGCCGACCAGGTGGGATTTTACATGGTGGGGATGGCTTCACCGGATATTGCGGCGGATACCACGGAGGCTATAGACAAATTATTCAAAAATTCCTTTGCCGAAACCCGGACAGAGACCGAGAAGGCATTCCAGATGGGTTTTATCTCTTTAAGCCAGACCATTCTTACGGTAATTCAGCTTGTCTCCATGATTGTTATCGTGATCATCATGGCCGTTGCGGCAAATACTATGGCCATGTCCGTGCGTGAGCGGATGAGCGAATATGCGGTTTTTAAAACGCTCGGTTTCGGGGGAGGCTATCTTGCGTTTCTTATACTCGGAGAATCGATGGTTATTACGGCTCTCGGATGCGGCATGGGCATACTTCTCACTTATCCGGCGTCAGATGCCTTTGCAAGAGCGGTAGGCGAGTTCTTCCCGGTTTTTAATATTGCAAAAGAGACAATCTATCTTGATATTGCGGCTTCGGTTATCATTGGTGTGGTCGCCGCTGTTTTCCCGATCTGGCGGGCTGTATCGGTTCCGATTGCAAGCGGGCTGGGAAGGATAGGATAAGGGGAATGGACCTTATGTTTTTCTACAGTCTCCGCAATCTTCTTACGCGAAGGCTTACCACCGCGCTCACTGCGGCGGGGATGGCGCTCGTCGTTTTTGTGTTCGCTTCAATCATTATGCTGGCCGAGGGTTTGCGGAAGACTCTTGTCGATACCGGCGCGTACGATAATGTCGTTGTAATACGGCGCTCATCCGTTTCGGAAGTTCAGAGCGGGGTTGAAAGGCTCCAGGCTTCAATAGTTGAAACCCAGCCTGAAGTGGCCATAGGAGCCGACGGAAGGAGGCTGCTCGCAAAGGAGCTTGTTGTGCTCATCACCCTGGAAAAGAAGAAGTCGAATTCCCCGGCCAATGTGATTATCAGGGGAATTTCCGGAAATTCGATAGAACTGCGGCCCCAGGTAAGGTTAAATGCGGGACGTCTCCCGAGGCCTGGTTCATCTGAAATCCTGGCCGGCCGCAGCATTGCAAAAGGATTTAAAAACGTCGGACTCGGGGAAACCCTTTATTTTGCTATGCGTCCATGGACGATTGTCGGTATTTTTGATGCCGGCAATACGGGCTACAGCTCTGAAATATGGGGTGATGTCGATCAGTTTATGCAGGCTTTCAGGCGGCCCGTATATTCATCCGTTCTTTTCAAGTTAAGGAAATCGTCTGAATTTGAATCTCTTAAGAAAAATATTGAAAGCGATCCGAGGCTGACGCTGGAAGCAAAACGTGAAGCGGACTATTACAGGGAGCAGTCCGAAATGATGGCCAAGTTCCTCAGGATTTTAGGACAGTCCCTCACCATTGTATTTTCAATCGGAGCGATTGTGGGAGCGATGATTACGATGTACTCGGCTGTAGCAAACCGGACCGGCGAAATAGGGACGCTTCGCGCCCTAGGATTCAACCGCTCGAGCATTCTTGTCGCTTTTCTGATGGAATCTTTGCTTCTTGGCCTGATAGGCGGATTTTCCGGACTCTTTTTTGCTTCTTTTTTACAGTTTATTACGGTTTCAACAACCAATTTCCAGACCTTTTCAGAGCTTGCCTTCAGCTTCAAAAT
>CAYVMK010000149.1:0-5726 GCA_964452445.1 uncultured Desulfonema sp.
TCAAGATCCATGTCAAGGGCAAGCGTTTCTTCAGGGTAGCCGGTTAACCGGCTTACCGTGGAAAGAAGAATTTTTTTTATATTTTTATCGGGGCAGATTTCATTTTTCCCGGTGTTTTGAATTATTTCCTCTTTTAAGAAGCCTTCGGCGGCTTTTAACTTTTGAGTCTCATTATTGTGAAAATAGCCGGTTAAATATTCCGTGATTTTTCCGAGCGTCTTAAGACTTCCCATGGTTTCGGGAGGGATTGACGCTATGCCGGGGATGTTTTCTTCAAGGCAGGAGAATATCTCCACCCTTTTTATTGAATCAATTCCGAGGTCGGCTTCAAGATCCATGTCAAGGGCAAGCGTTTCTTCAGGGTAGCCGGTTAACCGGCTTATCGTTGACAACAGGATTTTTTTGATTTGAACCGAAACGCGAGCGCATTCCCCGCTGCTTGCGGCGGGGTTAGCGAGCAAATTAAAAACAGATGATATTCCTTGCGGTGAAGATTCCCCGCCCGCTCTGTGGCGGGGAGCTTCAATCATTTTACAGCCGGATGTGCCTTTATCGTTTGAAAAAAACTCTTTCTCTTTCAGACTGTCGGAACTATTTTCCCGACCTTTCGATGGAACTTTATTTTCCGCGGGGATCTCACCGAAACCGGTATTTACGTGAGATTTTATATCAATGCCGATCTTTTCTTTTATATCCGAAAGGCGCTTTTCCGCTTTAATAAATATGTCTGATTTGTTGTTTCCGGATAAAGACGAATCAAAAAGATGTTTTGTGCTGTCCATCATCTTCCGGAGTGCCCGGCCTGCCTCTGCCTGCGTTTCCAAAAATTTCTTGTGAGTTTCAGCAGTCTGCATCTGCAGGCTCTGCATGGATTTAAGCCCTTCCTGAACCGTTCTGAGCGCCTGTTCAAGACGGTCCGGATTATTTCTGTTTTCCAATGTTGTTTTAGTTGTGCTCATAGGATCGTAAGATGATATCTCCGGCTTTATTATATGGTTGTCATCCGTTTTGTCCGGTTTGAATTTCTCTTCGCGACGTTCCTCTGTTTGTTTTGAGTAGTTTGCTCCGGATATCGGAATGCTCATACGGCGATTTTCCACTTTTTCGGGAGGATTTTCCCATATCCCTATATTTACGCCGTATCCTGCCGAAGCAATACGGCAGATAACCTTTGCAAGGTCAAACACACCGAAGAGTCTGCCTGAAGAGCTGTCTGTTGAGACCGCATTAAATTCACGGCCTTTAAGTATTGATTTTACAAGCCCCGTTAAAACGGATTTTGGACCTGTTTCGATAAATGTCCTGATTCCGCTTTCATACATGTTTTCAATTTCGCCCGCGAAGTTCACAGGGTGCAAAAGCTGCTCTCCAAGGAGTCTTTTTACGCTCTCAGGATCGGTCGGATAGGGTTTGCCTGTTGTATTTGAGAAAACAGGTATTTGGGTCGGACTGATTGAAACATTTAATAATGTCTGCATGAACGGTTTGAGAGCGTTTTCCACCTGCTTTGTATGAAATGCGGCAGATACCGGAAGAATCCTTGTTGAAAAACCCTTTTGTCTGCATAACTGTTCCGCTTTTTCTATTGCGTCTTTCGGTCCCGAGAGAACGCTCTGATCCGGGCTGTTTATGTTTGCAAGCGTGACTTTTGTATCATTAATAATGCTTTCAAGTTCGGAAAGGGGCACATTTACCGCCATCATGGCGCCGCTTCCGGTTGAAGATGAAGCCATATGACGTCCGCGTGACACGGATAAATGAATAAGGGTATCCGGATCAATCCATCCGGCGGCATATAAAGCGGTCAGCTCTCCGAAGCTGTGGCCGCAAACGGCATCAGGTTTTATTCCGAAGCGGGTGAGGACTTTCAGAATAGCCATGCTGACAGAACCGATTGCGGGTTGTGCTATTTCCGTTTTCCGCAACTCTTCTTCCTGAGTTCTCTTTCCGGTTTCGCTTTGAACCGGAATCGGGTAAATATAATCTGTAAGTAAAGATTGGTTGCCGAATATGCCGTTTGCTTTTTCGAGGGCTTCATGTGCTTCCGGGAAGATACAGACCAGATCGCGGCCCATACCGACATACTGGCTTCCCTGGCCGGGAAATATAAACGCAATTTTTCCGGGATTGGAACTTTCTCCATAAAAAATATTACCGGCATCCCATTTGGTTTTCCCTCTGTTTGTTTCCATGATGCCAAGGCCCTTCAGAAGAAGTGAAGGAAGCTCTTCAAACGAGCGGTCCGGCGAATTATGAATTTTCCGGGCAGCAAAAAGAATCCTGCACTGATCTGCCGGTGAAAAATTCTTTCTTGTTCCTGCGGCTTCAAATGCGATTGTGCCGGCTGAATGATCTTTTTCAATCCCGGATTTAAAATCCGATACCTGTTTAAACAGTTCGGAATGTGAGGATGCTGAAAATGCTATAATTTCAACAGACCCGTCCCACGCGGTTTTTCTTTTTACTTGGTCGTATTCTTCGAGTATCGCATGAAAATTGCTTCCACCGAAACCAAAAGAGCTTACACCGCAGCGCCTTGGGCTGCTCTTTTTTGAAAACCACGGACGGCTTGATGAATTCAGATAAAAGGGGCTGCCGGAAATGCCCATATTGGGATCGGGCGCTTCAGCTTTGATGGTAGGCAAAAGGGTCTTGTGATAAAGAGAAAGAGCCGCCTTTATTAATCCGGCAGAGCCTGCAGCCGCCTTTGTGTGGCCTATCATCGACTTTACGGAGCCTATGGCGCAATTTTGCGGTTTTACACCGGAATCTGCGAAGACCTCGTTTAATGCCTGGAATTCGACCATATCTCCGACACGCGTTCCGGTCCCATGAGCCTCTATGAGTTCAACGGTGGAAGGATCGATGCCTGAATTGCTGTAGGCCATGCTTAATGCTTTTTTCTGCCCTTCTTTTCTCGGCGCGTAGATGCTTTGAGATTTCCCGTCGCTTGGAGTTCCTATGCCCCGTATGACCGCATATATTTTATCCCCGTCTTTTTCGGCATCTTTTAATCTTTTTAAAACAATAACCCCGATTCCTTCTCCAAGCACGGTGCCGTCGGCATCTTTTGAAAACGGCCTGACATCGCCGGTCGGTGAAAGGATGCGGGTTTTTGAGAAGCACATATGCATGAAAATATCATTTAACGCATCGACTCCGCCGGTGATAACCATGTCGCTCCGGCCCATGGAGAGTTCCATAACGGCAAGATGGATTGCGCTTAATGAGCTTGCGCATGCCGCGTCAACAACGCAGTTTGTTCCTCCAAGATCAAGACGGTTGCATATTCTTCCTGCAATGACATTTCCGAGAAGCCCGGGGAATGAATTTTCCTGCCATGAAACATATGAAGAGGATATTCTCCTTATTATCTCTTCCGATTTATCTGAAGAGATGCCGGAATCGCGAAGGGCTTTTTTCCATTTCGGATGACCGAGTCTCGAACCCAGGGGAATGGATAATTCCTGAGTGCCTGTTGCGCCGAGAATAACGCTTGTTTTATCCCTGTTGAAGGTTTTGTTCCCGTTATAACCCGAATCTTCAAGGGCATTCTTTGCGGCAATCAGAGAAAGTATCTGCGCGCTGTCCGTTGCCTCAAGAGAAGAGGGTGGTATTCCGAATTCGGATGGATCAAATACAACCGGAGAGAGAAAGCCTCCGCGCTTGCAGTAAACATAATCAGGTTTTGCCGGATCTTTGTCGAAATAATCTTCAGGCGACCAGTGCGTTTCAGGCACATCGGTTATTGCGTCTTTCCCATGAAAAAGCATGTGCCAGAACTCTTTAAGTCCCGGAGAGCCCGGAAAAAGGCATCCGATTCCAATGATTGCCACAGGCGTGTTTTCTATTTTTGATTTATCTGCAGGCTTCAATAAAAATACCTTTTTTGTTTTAACCAATATACTTTAATATATCCGAAAGCTCCATCGGAGCGGATTTTATTGCTTCATGCGGAAGAATCACTCCCTGATTTGAAATCCAGGCTGCACGGGTTATTACCGCAGCTCCGAACAGAAGATTCATGGCAATAGTCACAGTTTTTCTGTTTTCAGGCTTTTCAAGAAAAGAGCCTTTTACCCACTGGTTAAAGGCGCCTATGGAAGGCCCGCACCAGATCTGGTAATCGATTTTTCGTGACGGATCGCCTTCCTTAGCCCAGTTTGATGATCTTCCAAGATAGGATCTGAATACCAGGGCCATCTTGTGTTTTGAATTATTTTCAGCCCGTTTTATCTGGGACGGATCGCGTGTTTCGAAAAACTTTTTTGTCTGCTCCCATTCTTCATGAAAACCGCATTTTAATATATCCCGTTCGACGATTGTCCGGTCGCCTGAGGGAATATCGTCAAAGCCGTCATATCTGGAATAGAGATCGTAGAGTTTTGCAGCCCTGAAGGGAAACATTGTTCCGCGTTTTAATACCTGGACTTTAACTCCCATTTCAAACATGTCGGCGGCAGGCGCCATTGTAACGTCGGACTGGCCGGCTTCAGCCAGCATTTTGCGCACCGTTTCGGATGTTCCGGCTTCAACACACGCCTGGTTAACCGAGCCTGTCAGAACATAAGAAGCGCCCATGGCAAAGGCCGCGGCCGTTGAATAGGGTGTCGATATTCCTCCGCCGAGACCTACACAGGGCGGTTGCCTGTATCCGAATTTTTCAGCAATCTCATCCCGAAGGGAAATAATGGCCGGAAGCAGGGAAATAGCAGGCCTGTTATCCGTATGGCCGCCGGAATCCGCTTCGGCAGTCAAATCATCGGCGACAGGAATGTGCGCTGCAAGCTCCGCTTCATTGCCTGATATCAGTTTCCGTTCAACAAGCTGCGCAAGCATTCTGGAGGACGGCGGTGAAAAGAATTTTCCGGCAATTTCAGTTCTTGATACTTTTGCTATGATCCTGTTAGGGCATACAATTTTCCCGTCGCGGTTCCGGTGTATTCCTTTGACGCGATAATATATGAGCGGAAGCGTAAAATCAATATAAGCCGATGCGCTTATAAGGTTTATTTTTCTTTTCAGATAAAGGTTTACTATTGCGCTTTCAAGTTCCGGGTCATTGGGGCTGTGGATCAGGTTAAACCCGAAAGGTTTTTCCCCAAGGTTTTCTTTCAGGCTGCAAATTGCCGAATCGACCTCATCAGGCGACAGTCCTGCAGCTCCGAAAAAACCCATAAAGCCGGCGCGTCCGGCTTCCGTGACCATTTTAACCGAGGTAATTCCATTTGCCATTGCTCCTGCAATATAGGCATAGCGAATGTTGTATTTTTGTTTGAAAAACGGGTCGCCCAGCTTTTCGGGATGGAGCGGAGGAGCGTATGCCAAAAGCGGATATCCATTTGAAGCATGTGGCGATTTACTCCCGATGTATATCGATCCACCCTTACCGACAGCAATATGGCCTTTATAATCAACAAGATACACATGTCCGGCAACATCAAGGATGGCATCTTTAATTGATTGGGCGTCGAATTCCGGCAGTTTGCCTGAATTCGACCACCAGCCTTTAATTGTGTCTTCTTTTTTTGTACGCAAAACTTGTGATCCTTAAGAATTTTTCTCTTTAGAACCTATTTTTGTAAACAAAATGCGCTGATGTGTCAAGAGGGGATTCTGATTAAAAGGGATTAAGCCATTATTCGAAAATAACCGGAATATTTTGATGCCATGACCGGCATAAGGAGCCGTAACAAAATGGTCAGAAATGTAATGGTTATTTTGTA
>CAYVMK010000150.1:0-5723 GCA_964452445.1 uncultured Desulfonema sp.
GTTTCCGGACCATTCAATGGTAACGCCAGGGGCAGTTGCGACGCTGGCAGGAAGCCCGGTGATGGTGTTTCCGCCAACACGGTCAGCAACTCCGAATGGGAAGTATGAAGGAACGGTTCCGATCAAAGCCGGGTCAGCGACGAAGTCGAAGACGGCTTTGCTGGTGTCAGTGGCCGCAAGCGCGGTAACATTGACGGTTCCGGTTCCAACGACAGCCGGATCAAAACCATGATCAGTGAAAGTTACTGTGTAAACCACCGGAGTGTCAGCAGCCAAATCACGGGTGACATATTTTCCGGTGTTGTCAAACACGGTGGCAACGTCTGATGCCCAAGCCATATCCAAATTGAATTTGGAATCAACGGTCGGCAACACGATGCTGCTGTTTGAAGCCTTATTAGCTAAAGGAGCCAAATCGCCTTCGGTTAAGATGTAAGCAATCTTCTCTTCCATCGAATATCCCTTAACGGTCAGAGCATAGCTCAGAGGGATTCCGACTCCACCGGTTGTAACGGTTGCGGACAAAGTAACGACGGTATCATCGTTAGGGCGAGTATAAACTCCCGCTTTGGTCAACATTGACGCATTATTGGTTGCCCAGGCAATGGTCGTTCCCTTTAATGATGTGAGTAATGTCAAATCAGCGGTGACTTTGATTGGATCCGTTTCTTTCAAGTAATCATAGAAGTAAGCGTCCAAGTAATTTTTAACAAGTTCGTTGCTCTTGAAAGCATTGTCGTTTACGTCCAGGACTAACTTAAGAGTCAGAACTTCTTCAACCATGAAGTCCGCGTATTCGACTTTGCAAGTCAGGACGGTTTGCGCATCAGCAGTGATGGTTTCATCATAATCGAATACGCCATCAGTAATGGCCGTCGCGTCCGCTTTTGTCCAAGTAACGATGACTTTGTCATTGGCATAAACCGGAAGATCGAAATCGGCGCCAACATATTCAGGCATGTTGGCCTTGATATAGTTCAAAGCTCTCATTCCGATTTCAAGATCGGTTCCGCGTTCAATTACATCAACAACTTGCTCACCAGAAACTTCTGGATCCAAAGCTGAAGTTGCGGTGATGGTAACGGTACCGCTCTTTAACGGAGTGACAAGTCCTAATCCGTCAACAGTGGCAACGGTTGGGTCGCTTGATGTCCAGAACAAACCTTTGTATGCGGCAGCAGGAGTAATGTTGGTCGGGAACGCGACTGGTTCGCCAACATACATTGAATCTTGTCCCATGACTAGGATGTTGTTCGGTGCGAAATCATCCAAGGTAACAACCGGAATTACCGTAACGGTTACATCAGCCGTAATGGTCGGTTGATCTTGAATAGATACGGAGACAATGGCTTGTCCGGCTGCAACCGCAGTGATGACTCCGGCGGCAACGGTGGCAACGGCTTGGTTGCTGGAAGCATAAACTAAAGTCAGAGCTTCAGCCGTTCCCCCCAACACCGGAGTGACAGTAATTTCATCTCCTGCGGTAACGGTGACCGCTGCGTCGGAGAAGTTCAAGGTAATTGGAGCCTTAGCTTTTACAATTACGGTAGCTTCTACTTTAACTTCTGGATAATCCGTCAGAGATACTGTGATCTTTGCGGTTCCCGCCGAAACAGCTGTAACAACGCCGGCAGCTACGGTAGCTACGCTTGCATTGTTAGTGGCATATTCCAGTGTCAAGCCTTCGACGCCGACTACTTCAGGAACGATCGTGGCGGTTTCGCCAACGGTGGTCGTGAAGGAAGTTGTCGTCAAAGACAAGGTCGGCGTAACTTCTTCGTTACACCCAACAAAGAAAATTCCAAAAGCAATTAGTAATGCAATGATTAAAAATCCTTTTCTTTTCATTTCTTTCTCCTTTTTTGATTTTTGTAATGAAACGTAATAGTCTATGTAAAAACATAAAAACGTTTACGGAACTATTATAGCACAATAAATAAAAAATGGGAATACCATATTTTTAAATAACGACTGAAAAAACATTTATTATTTTCATCATCCGGTTTTGCGTTCCTTTCGAAGCCAAAAATAAGAAAAGCCGCGCCAAAGTGCGCGGTTCTTCGGCTAAATTACCTTTTCAGGGTTCAATATGTTGTTGGGATCAAAAACTTTCTTGATTCCTCGCATGATATTCACTTGGGTCTCCCCCAGCAGTCTTTCCATGTATACTTTTTTCGCAAACCCGATCCCGTGTTCTCCGGAAATCAATCCGCCGAGCTCATCGGCTTTTTGGTACATTTCATCAAAGACGGCTTTTAAGGTCTTTTCGAACGCTTCATCGCTCATGGCGTCTTTGCAAAGGTACAGATGGAGATTGCCGTCGCCGGCGTGTCCGAAACTCGGAATGCGGAGGTTGTACTTTTTGGTTAAGTCATAAGTGAAACGAATGTATTCGCTGACTTTGGCTCTCGGGACAACGACATCGCATTCGTCCATCTGGGTGGTGGAAGCTTTGATGGCCTCCAGAAAAGCCCCGCGGGCTTTCCAAACCAAATCCTTGCGTTCTTCGGTATCCACGATCAAAACATCTTCGGCGCCCAGTTCGTTCAAACAAAGATCGGCCGCCTTCTGAACTTTGGCTTTGACGTCTTGGTCATCGATGCCGTCAAAGGTAAGCAATATGTAAGCGTCGTTTTTGGTATCCGGAAATTTCTTGCCCAGAAACATTTCCGCGAACCCGATGGTTTCCCGGCTGAAGAATTCGACCGCGGTCGGATCGCTTTTCGATTGCATGATCTGGGGAACATGGTCGATGCCATTTTCCAAGGTTTTGAACGGAACGAGCAAACTGATGGTTTTGGTCGGAAGCGGCAGCAGTTTCAGAAAAGCTTTGGTGATGATCGCCAAAGTGCCTTCGCTGCCGATAATCAGGTTCTTTAGGGAATAGCCGGTGGTGTCTTTGACGACTTTCCGTCCGAATTGGGTGATCTCTCCGGTGGGCAGAACCACTTCAATGGCTCGGACCCAGTCTCTGGTCACTCCGTATTTGACGGCGCGCATGCCGCCGGCGTTGGTGGCAATGTTGCCGCCGATGGTGGCACTCTTTTCGCCCGGATCCGGCGCATAGAAATAGCCTTTCGGTTCCACGTAACTGTAAATGTCCATCAAAAGAACGCCCGGTTCCACAACCAGCACCAAATTCTCGGAATCAAGTTCCAGAATGTGGTTCATCCGGGTGGTATCGATGACGATCCCGCCGCAAACCGGCACGCAGGCTCCGACCAGACCGGTTCCGCTGCCGCGGGCGGTGACCGGGATCAGCCGGCGATTGGCATAAGCCATGATCTTGGAGATCTCTTCTTTGCTTTCAGCTTTCAAGACCAACTCCGGATATTTGGAGACGGTCCCGAGTTCATCCTTCGAAAAATCTTCGCTGACGTCCTTTCCGAAGAACAGGCGGCTTTCAGGAATGATGCTTTGAAAATAAGTCAGGTCTTTTTTGGTTATTTTATTATACATTTTCGCACCTAAATCATTCCTTTCAATTGCTTTATTTGTTTGATCAAGATCGGCAGGATCGCAAACACGTCGCCGACGATCCCGTAATGAGCCACATCAAAGATCGAAGCATTGGCATCGCTGTTGATCGAGAAAACGACTTCGCTTCCGCGCATTCCCGCCGCGAACTGCACGGCGCCGCTGATCCCCAAAGTGATGAGAAGTTTCGGGGCCACGGTCCGGCCGCTTAAACCGATTTGTTTTCGCGGGTCAACCAGTCCGGCTTCAATGAGCGGACGGGAACAGGCGATCTGTCCCCCGAGCAAATCCGCCAATTCCTGGGCCAGTTTAAATTGGTCGGGAGTCTTGAACGGACGCCCGACCGCGATCAGAACGTCGGCTTCGCTGATGTCCATGTCTTTGGGTTTCGGAAGGACTTCAAGCAAGTGCAGCCCGGTTTTGAAACTGAGCCCTTCCGGATCCATCATGACGGTCTTTCCGTGCGGGAGGACTTTTTCGGGTAATTTGAATATTTTGTATCGAACAGTGGCCATTTGCGGCCGATTGTTTGGACAAATGATCCCGGCCATGATGTTTCCGCCGAAAGCCGGACGATTTTGGATGAGGTCGGTATTTTCCTTCATTCCGAGGATCGTGCAATCCGCCGTCAATCCGGTCTTGAAACGGGCCGCTACCCGCGGGGCAAAACTGCGGCCCACGGCGGTCCCGCCGTACAAAACGACGCTCGGATGGATCTCGTCGATGAAGTTCTCCATCAGATTGGCATAGATTTCCACGTTGAAATGACTAAGGTCCGGATGGCGGTAAACGTAAACTTTATCGACGCCGTAGGAAAGAAGTTCCGGAGCCATTTTGGTCTCGTCGTCGGTAAACAACACCGCATAAACCGGATGATGGGTCACGGTGACCAGTTCGCGGGCTTTCCCGATCAATTCGAGCGACACCGGGTGGATCTCATGGCGATTGTGTTCCACGAACACGGCGACCCCGACCCATTGGCTTTTATCGATGGCCGGAGCGGCCACCGGGTCTTCAACAAAACTAAAAACACCGGCCGGTCCTTTCCGAACACAGATTTTGCACATTCGGCAGCCGGAGTTGATGCTAAGCGTTCCGCCATCGAATTCGATGGCGTTGAAAGGGCAGATTTTTACGGATGCCTTCCCGAGCTCGGGCGTCACGATGCGATTATTAATTACTATTTTTCCCATTTCATCGGCCTACAATATCTTCAAATCTTTCATTTTTTGGATCATGTGCAGAGCCAAGTCCGGGTTGGTCCCTTTCCAGATCTCCTTATCGGTATTCTTCTGGGGCGGGAACATCCTTTCGACCTGGGTCGGCGAACCTTTAAGCCCGTAGTGGCTCTCGTTTTGATCTTCCAAATCCGCGAAGGCAATCAAACGGATCTTGTAATCTTTCAAAGTCAAACTGCGTTTGTATGAAGGCAGTCGCGGGGTATAAATGCCTTTATCGACGGTGATCAGGCAAGGATAATCAATTTCCCATCTTTCGGTGGTCTTGTCCATGCTGACCGAAACGACCAAGGATTTTTCTTTGACCTCGATGATCTTGTCCACGTAGGACATGTGCGGAATATGCAGGCATTCCGCGATCTCCGGCCCGACTTGAGCCGTATCGCCGTCCGTGGTCTGCTTGCCGCAGATGATCAAATCAAAGTTTCCCTGTTTTTTGATCCCCGAGGAAATGGTATAGGAAGTAGCCACCACATCGGCCCCTCCGAATTTCCGGTCGGTCAGCAGGATCGCTTCATCGGCTCCCATCCACAGTGCTTCTTCCAAAGCCGCGGCCGCGGACGGAGGTCCCATGGAAATGACGGTGATGGCCGCCCCTTCGGTTTCTTTGAATCTTAGGGCCGTCTCAAGGGCATAGAGGTCATAGGGATTCATTTTGGTATTGTTGCTGTCGCGGATCAAAACTCCCGTTACCGGGTCGACCTGAACCGAGGAACTGGCCGGCACCTGTTTTATGCATACTAAAATCTTCATCGGATAAATCCGCCTTTCAAAAAATCTAAAGTCTTCTTAAATAATTCGGCGTGTTCCGAAAGTTGGTCATAACCGTGTCCGGCGGCGTCAATGATGTGCAGCTGCGCATCCGGGAAAGTTTCCGCGTAACGCACTCCCAGCAAATAACTGACAACTTGATCGGCCCGGCCATGGATGACCAAAACCGGTTTCGCAAAGTTTTCCAGGCCTTCATAACTGTTCATATATCGGGATGTCGATTCATTCATCGCCATC
>CAYVMK010000151.1:0-5679 GCA_964452445.1 uncultured Desulfonema sp.
AGGAACATCCTCCGGGGAAAAGCCGGTTAAAACGGCTTTTGAAAGAGTATTCGGAGTGATAAAGAGTTTTGGTCGTGGAGCGGGTTTTGCTGAAATTCAGGCTAAAACCGGTTTCAGTGAGAAGAAAATCCGGAACATCATATTCAGGCTCAACAGGTTCGGGAAGATAAAAAGAAAGAGCAGGGGGACTTACGTTGCGGTATAGTACCAGGGATCAGGGGCCAGGGGAGCAGAGGCCAGGGATCAGGGATCAAGTGGCAGTGAATCGTAAATAGTGAATAGGAATGTTAAGAAGACTGACGACTGAAGTTGCTAACAGTCTTCAGTCTAAAAACCTTCAGTCTATTATACAAACAGGAAACCAGGATTGTAAATGAACAATACTACAGACGGTAATAATGAAAATATTTTTGCGGGAGAGATGGTTTCAGGCTATAGCGTGAAGCGCATTGCCCGGCTTCCTGAGATCAGCTCATTTTACTACGAGCTTGAACATATGGCCACAGGCGCAGGGCACATCCACATAAGCAATAACGATAGGGAGAACACCTTTTGTGTTGCTTTCAAGACCGTGCCTGCCGATTCAACCGGAGTTGCCCATATACTTGAACACACTGTATTATGCGGTTCCCGGAAATTTCCGGTGCGCGACCCTTTCTTTTCAATGATCAAAAGAAGCCTCAATACATTTATGAACGCTTTTACGGCATCCGACTGGACTATGTATCCTTTTTCAACGCAGAACAAAAAAGATTTCTATAATCTCATGGATGTCTATCTGGATGCCGCTTTTTTCCCGCTCATAGACGAGCTTAGCTTCAGGCAGGAGGGTCACCGCCTTGAGATGGAAGACGGATCGGTGAACGGAAAGGAACCCGGTCTCGTTTACAAGGGAGTGGTTTATAACGAGATGAAGGGAGCAATGTCGTCTCCCGACCAGGTTCTGGCGCGGGCAGTATTAAATGCGCTTTATCCTTTGACCACTTACAGATTTAACTCGGGAGGGGATCCTGCCGAAATACCGTCTCTTACCTGCGAGGATCTTAAAAGGTTTCACAGAAGGCATTACCATCCGAGCAATTCCTTTTTCTATACATACGGAAATATTCCTTTGCGGGAAAGCCTTTCGTTTATAGAGGAAAAAGTATTGAATAAATTCGACCGTACGGACCCCGGCACGGTTGTTCCAGCTCATCCCAGGTGGAGCGAACCGAAAAACTCCCGATATTACTATCCACTGGCAAAAAATGAAGATCCTCTCAAAAAGAGCCAGGTCTGCATAGCGTGGCTGACATCGGACATAAACGACATTTTCGAGGCGCTGGCGCTGGCGCTGCTCGAGCACATTCTTCTAGGGAACGCCTCTTCCCCGCTCCGCAAAGCGCTTATAGATTCGGGACTAGGATCTTCTCTTTGCGATTCGTCCGGGTATGATCCCGGGAACAGGGATACGATGTTTGTCTGCGGCCTGAAGGATGTCAGAGAATCGGATGCCGGAGAGATTGAAAGGATAGTCTTTGAAACGCTTTCAGAACTTGCCGGAAAAGGAATAGATAAAAAGCTTATTGAATCGGCTATTCACCAGATAGAGTTTCACCGGAAAGAGATAACAAACACTCCGTATCCGTATGGAATAAAAATCATGCTTTCTTTTGCAGGAACCAGGCTTCACGGAGGTGATTCGTCAAGGATACTCAATCTTGATGAAGACCTGAACAGGCTTCGGGAGGAATTGTCGAAAGGGCCCCTTTTTGAAAACAGGATAAGAAAGTATTTCATCGGCAATCCCCACAGGGCGCTTTTAACGCTTGTTCCCGATCATGATATGGAGCAAAGGGAAAGCAGTCGGGTGGCGGAAGAGCTTGAAAGGATAATGGCGGGTTTAAGTAAAAGCGATATTGAGAAAATTAAAAACGATGCTGTGAGACTTGAAGCGCTCCAGGGTAAAAAGGAGGATCTATCCTGCCTTCCGACCCTTGATATTTCGGATATCCCGCCGTCTGTGGAGGATGTGAAGGAGACTGCTTCATACGGCGGTGTCCCGGTTTCATGCTATGAGCAGCCCACGGGGGGAATTTGTTACTTTACCGCGGCAGCCGGGACGGGATTATCTGATGAGAGGCTGATGCATCTTGTTCCCTTTTTCTGTTTCGCCTTTTCCAGGACAGGCACCACCGTCAGAAATTATTCGGAGATGGCTCAGCGCATCGACGCCTATACCGGCGGAATTGGCCTTTCTGCTAATGCAAGGACAGGATTCGGAATATCCGGCGCCTGTGTTCCGTTTGTCTCATTTAACGGGAAATGTCTTGCAAGAAATATCGACATGATGTTTGACATAATCAAAGAGCTTATCTTCAAGCATGATTTTTATGACCTTGTCCGTTTGAAAAACCTTCTTCTTGAATACAGGGCCGGCCTCGAATCTATGGTTGTGCCCGGCGGGCACAGGCTGGCTATTTCCCTTGCGTCCCGGAATTTATCAAACGCTTCGGCATTAAATGAAAAATGGAACGGAATTCATCAGCTCCTTTTTATAAAAAAACTTACCGAATATCTTTCCGGCGATAAATTAAAGTCGCTTGCAGATGACCTTGCTTTAATCGCTTCCGAAATTATGACAGGAAAGAATTTTAAAACAGCGGTCATAGGCGACAGGCGTGCGCTTTCCGCTGCGCTTCCGCATGCTCTTTCCCTCAGGGACGGGCTTCCGGAAGGCATCCGCGACTCATTTTCGTTAAACGGTGTTTCAACAGGTAAAGACATGCCGAATGAGGGCTGGAGCACATCATCGGCGGTCTCTTTCGTGGCATATGTTTTTAATGCCGTTCGCATGGAGCATGAAGACGCGCCTGTACTTGCTGTTACCGGGAAGCTGCTCAAGTCCATGTACCTTCACCGTGAGATCCGTGAAAAAGGAGGGGCATACGGCGGGTATTCGATTTACAGTCCGGAAGACGGCCTCTTCTCCTATGCTTCCTACAGGGATCCTCATATAATCAACACACTGAAGGTTTACAGGGAAGCGCCGGCGTTCATAAGGGCGGGAAACTTTTGCGATGAAGATGTAAAAGAGGCCATTTTGCAGGTCTGCGCCGAAACCGATAAGCCTGATCCGCCGGGTCCGGCGGCAAGAAAGGCGTTTTACCGGAAAATCGTATCTCTTTCGGATGAGCTGAGGGCGTGCTATAAAAGCGGGGTTCTTGCAGTCACCCGGGAAAGGGTGATCGCTGCTGCTGAAAAATATTTTGATGAAACAGTCAGAAGCTGCGGTATTGCAGTGATATCGGGTGAAGAAAAGCTTAAATCGGCCAACGAACAGCTTGGAGATTCGGCTCTGAAGCTTTTCAGGATTTAGGAGCCGTTACAAAATAACCATTACATTTCTGACCATTTTGTTACGGCTCCTTATGCCGATCACGGCTTACGGCTCCTTATGCCGGTCACGACATTCCAATGTTAGTAAGTTAGAAACTATTTCCTGTGTTTTTCCGGCAGGAAATAGTTTCGTAAACTTACTTATCCCGTTTATCGGGGTTACGGTTATTTTTGAACGACGGCTTAATTCTGAAAAAGATCCTCAAGACGCTTCAGGACGGCTTCGCTGATGGATCCTTTTACCATTGCAATCTTTACGGTATGGAGTCCCAATGTCTTGTAAAGGCGAAGAAGATGCGGTGTTTTGGATCCGATTTCCAGAAGATGATTTTCAATCGTTTGAATATCGCCTCTTGCGATAGGACCGGTCAGGGCATCACGGGCGCCCATTTTTTCGATGTTTGAGAGGGTGCCTTCGATGAGCGGCTTTAAACCCCTGAAGGCGTCGTCTGCCGGTACTCCGGCCTGGCGGATCAGGTTAAGAGAGAGATCGAGGAGCGTTACAAGGTAATTTGACGCAACAACAGCGGAAGCATGGTAAAGAATTTTGGCTTCCGTCTGTATGGTGACGCAGCCTGAGCCGAGATCTGCAGCAACCAGACTTGCGGCGTCTATCGCTTTTTTATCGCCTTCAACTGATGTTACGATGCCTGAAAAGGGATTATAAGAATATTCCGTTGAGGCAAAGCTTTGCAGAGGGTGCATGGAGCCTGTGCTCGCCCCGCAGTTTTTTGCCGAGAGAAGCACGGTTGATGCAAGCGCTCCGCTGCAATGGAGTACGACTGAACCGGAGTTGAAGCCGTTTTTCACCGCGATGCTGTCGCAGACCTCTTTTATTGTGCCGTCAGGTGTTGTTATGAAGACAATATCCGCCTTCTGTGTCGCTTCCCATGCGGTATCTGTGAAATTGACGGAACCTGCCAGGTCCGCAACTCTTTTTGCCGAAGAGAGGCTTTTGCTGGCAAGGCCGGCCGGAATATAGCCGGCTTCCGCAAGGTATTTGGCAAGGGCGGCGCCGACCCTGCCGCATCCGACTATTGCAAATGAGGATTTCATGGATTTATTCCCTTTTTTTACATAGCGAGAAGTGATATTTATAACCGGATATTAATATGCTTACAATAATTCGGATTCTCATGCAAGAATGAAAAGATAAAAATTGAAGGGTAAAAGGAGGAAAGAAGGATGGACCAAAAAAAGATGACAGCGCCGGATTTAAAGGAAAAGAAAAAAAGCGGGAAGAAGATAACGATGCTCACCGCATATGATTATCCAACCGCTCTTCTCGTTGACAGGGCCGGGATTGATGTCGTTCTCGTGGGGGATTCCCTCGGCATGGTCGTGCTCGGTTACAGGGACACGGTTACAGTTACAATGGAGGAAATGCTTCATCACACAAAAGCCGTTTCTTCCGCGGTCAGGAGCGCGCTCGTGATAGGCGACATGCCATTCGGTTCGTATAACGTATCTGTTGAAAAGGCGATCGGGAATGCGAACAGGATGGTGAAGGAAGCTCATGCGGACTGCATCAAGCTTGAGGGCGGACGATCGATGGCTGCTCTTGCCGGGGCGATTGTGAAAGCCGGCATTCCCGTCCAGGGGCACATCGGACTTACTCCGCAGACCGCTTCTTCTCTCGGCGGATTCAAGGTGCAGGGAAAAAGCTTTGAGGCTGCGAGATCACTCATTGAGGATGCGAAAGCGCTTGAAGATGCCGGTTGTTTCTCGATAGTGCTTGAAGCTATTCCTTCTCCCATAGCAAAGATCATTACCGGGTCAATATCAATTCCCACCATAGGAATAGGCGCAGGTATCGACTGCGACGGGCAGGTTCTTGTAATTCATGACCTCATCGGTCTTTTCGAGAGGTTTACGCCCAAGTTCGTCAAGCAGTATGCCAAAATCAGCGATGATATACTTTCGGCCGTCAGCCGGTATAAATCGGATGTCGAGAATATGAAGTTTCCTGAGGAAAAGCACAGCTTTTCAATGAATGAAAAGGAGCTCGAAAAGCTGAAAACAAAAAGGAAAGTCCGTGCATCAAATAAAAAGACCTTGGCATAACATCCGATACTTAAATGGAAACAGAGAAAACATAATTATTGACTAAGTGGCGGGAGTTGAATAAATAAACCCGATTTAATAAGGATTTGCATATACGAACAAGACGGTTTAAATTTTGTTTCATGTTGGGAGTTTAAAATAAGAGATGATCCAGTTAATCAGAGGTTTCAAAGACATACTTCCGGACATCCGAGGCTGTTCAAATGTACGCTGACATCCGAAACGGAGAGTCTTTTA
>CAYVMK010000152.1:0-5666 GCA_964452445.1 uncultured Desulfonema sp.
TTCTTTAAGCACGCGGTGTTATTTGATAGATAGGACAGAACAAAAACACCCTGAGTGGAAATTCGCAATGCCGTGATCCTTGATATCGGCTGCGGAACCGGCATTTACACGTTGCCTCTTGCTCGCGAAGCGGCCTCGGTCACCGGTCTTGATAATTCAGAGACAATGATAGCTCGTATGAAAGATGTCATTTCTTCTACCGGCATTCAAAACGTTCAAGCGGTAAAGGCATCGTGGAAAATGGCGGATGCTTCCGCCCTTGGTTTTGTAAAGGCCTTCGATATTGCATGGATATCCATGAGCCAGGCAGTACAGACCCGGCAGGATTTTGAAAAAATGGGGAAATGCGCAAAAAAATGGTGCGTCTATATCGGCTGGGGACGAAAAAGAAAAAACACCTTGATGGAAGAGGTTTACAGGTTGCACGGACTCCATTATGCCCCACCTTCCGGTGCAGGCGCAGCATACGACATTCTGGCGGGTTCAGGGAAAAACCCCTCTCTTGATTATTTCGAAACATCATGGGACTGGACCTGGACAACCGAGGAGACACTGAGAGCCATGGTTTTTTATATCGAAATGCAGGGTGGCAGGCCGCGTCTCGATCTGATTGAAAATCTCCTGGCCTGCCATGAGAGGGATGGTCAAGTGTCTCATACAACTTATGCTGAAGAAGGCCTTATGGTATGGCCAGCAGAATAGATAACAGCAATAATAATTCGCGACGTACTGGAAGATATTATCTATACCCTGCCGCAAAGACAATTGAATGTTAAAAATACTACAGATTTCATATAAATCACCATCTATTTAAGTAGCATATCCAACCCTTTTTCTAATTTAATATTGACAGATAATTGATTAACGGATAGAGTCTGTTTCAAAAGGCGGGCAGAAGCCCGCCAAGTAACATAAAAATCGTTTAATAAAATCAAACCACGAAGGTTAAGTGTTGTATAGATGCTTACCTCTCGTGGTTTTTCTGTTTATGGGGTAAGAAATCATGAACGAAGAGATTTGAAAGGAGGATTTATTGTGAAAAAACTATTGCTAGCGGTCGGGTTGCTTACCGGTTTGATAATCATGGTAACTTCCCAGGGATTTGCCGATGACACGAAAAAAGAGATCGAGGAATTAAAGCGCCGCATTGAGGAACTGGAGAAGAAAGAGGGATCGAAAGGACTATCAGGGGGGATAGCGGAAGAGATAGCTGAAAAGATAAGCTTCAGCGGTACAATTGAACTGGACTATAGTTATGCAGATGACAGTGACATTGGGGACAATACGGTCAATGATTCTACCTCTGACCTTGATATCGGGACGGTAGAACTGGGAGCAGAGATAAAGTTAAATGAATATGTGACCGGCAAGCTTCTTCTGAAAGGAGAAGACCTCGATAGTGGCAATGATAGGGTTTTCTGGGATGAAGCAACCATTACAATCAGGAAGGAAGGCTTTCCCTTATATTTTATAGGCGGCAAAAGGACACAGCCCTTTGGTGTATTCGAAAGCCACCTGATTAATGATCCTATTACCCAGGATTGTTACGAGATCACCAAGGCAGGCGCTACCCTTGGATTTACACCGGATATCTTAGGGCTTGACGCATCTTTCACGGTATATAGGGGTGAGGTCCTTATGGATCACATGCTGGATGGTGCATATGGATTAGGCAGGGACTATAAAGACGATGGCGGAGTTCTTCCCGGATGGCGTACAGGGGGCATGGGTGCCGGATACGCTGAGACCGATAATGTATCTTCGTATATAGGAAACATCACTGTTTCTCCCATAGAAGGTCTGACTCTGGCATCATTTTACGATTCGGAGCCCGGAGACGGGGATCGAAATGAAACGGTTGGCGGTATGTTCAATTTCCAGGTATGGAAGCTCACATTCGATGCCGAATATATTAAGGCTGTATCCAGAGAGAAGGACTCTGCCGATAACAAGGAATATAAGGAGTCGGCCTGGTTCGGAGCGGTTGCTTTCCAGATTACAGAACCGCTTGAACTGGCAGTCCGGTATGAAGGCTTCGATGATGATATTGCCGGAGATCAGGATGGCACACTTAAAAACAGATACAGTATGGGGGCTAATTATACCCTGTTTGAAAAAAAGAATTTTTCAACCACTATCATGGCTGAATATCGGAGAAGCGATTATGAGAAAGCATCTGGAAGCATTTCCGATGATAAACTGGACGAGTTCTTCGTCAGGCTGGCAATGGCATTCTAATGGGCCATTCGGAATCGAAGATCTGCCGGAATTTTGAGGAATTACAGGCGGTATCTTTAGCCTGTATGTGACTTTGGTACTTGTTTTGTCTGAACAATCATTATGATAATAAGGAGGCAATAGAAATGAACAAGGGAAGAATAAAAGTGGGAAAAATCGCGGTTGTTGCAGTGATATTTTTGCTGGCTTGTCTGAGTACGGCCTGGGCGCATTTTGGCATGATCATCCCTTCTGATGACATCGTCTCAGGCGGGGATGAGAAAAAAATCGCCCTCCAGATTAAATTCCTTCACCCTTTTGAAGGACAATACATGAACATGGAAAGACCCAAGGAAGTTGGGGTAATGATTGACGGCAAGAAAGAGGATCTCCTCCCCGCCCTGAAAAAGAAAATGATTAAAGGATGTTCCACGTGGGAGGCTGCATACAGGATCAAAGGGCCCGGCGACCACATATTTTTTGTTGAGCCTGAACCGTACTGGGAGCCGGCAGAGGAGAGTTTTATAATTCATTACACCAAGGTAGTAGTCAATGCCCTCGGGAAAGAGGAGGGATGGGACAACGAAATAGGACTTAAGACTGAGATTGTACCGCTAACAAGACCCTATGGCCTATGGGCAGGCAATGTATTTCAGGGAATTGTAAAGGTGGACGGCAAGCCTGCGCCTTACGCAGAGGTGGAGGTTGAATACTACAACGAAGAGGGGAAGATAAAGCCGCCTGCCGATCCATATATAACCCAAGTTGTAAAGACCGACGCCAACGGGGTATTTACCTATGCGATGCCGAAAGCCGGCTGGTGGGGATTTGCCGCCCTTAGCACCGCCGATTTCAAATTAAAGCATGAAGGCAAAGAGTATCCTGTGGAGATCGGCGCTGTGCTGTGGGTAAAGACGAGGGAGATGAAATAATGCACATATCAGAGGGAGTTCTTTCGGCGCCCGTCCTTGTGGCAGGCGCCCTGCTCACTGTGGGTGGAACGGCGCTGGGGCTTAAAAAGATGGATTATGAGAAGATACCGGAAGTGGCGGTTTTATCCTCAGCTTTCTTCGTCGCCTCTTTGATTCATGTGCCGGTAGGTCCATCAAGCGCTCACCTGATTCTCAATGGACTTGTAGGGCTTCTCCTGGGCTGGATGGCATTCCCCTCCATTCTCGTAGCCTTGGCGCTTCAGGCGCTTCTCTTCCAGTTCGGCGGGTTTACCACCCTGGGTGTCAATACATTCAATATGGCAGCTCCTGCTATCATTGCCTATTATCTGTTTAATCTGCCTGTGCGAAGTGGCAATCATCTCCTGAGCGTCGTCTGCGGGTTTGCTGCCGGCGCCATAGGTGTCGGTGCGGGAGCCCTTCTCGTTGCCCTGGCGCTTGTAAGCACAGGGGAGAGCTTTTTCCACGTTGCAGAATTGGTGGTATTTGTACACCTGCCGGTGATGGTTATCGAGGGTATCATCACCGCTTTTTGTGTTGTATTTTTGAAAAGAGTAAAACCGGAAATTCTGGAGGTGAGGGGATGAAAGCAAGGCCCAGAAGTTTTATCTTTTGTTTAGTAATCGGCATCTGTTGCTTGATGCCTGTTTCTGCCCGTGCTCATAAGGTAAATATCTATGCCTATGCCGAGGATGGCATGGTTCACTCGGAAGGCTATTTTGTTGATGGCACAAAATGTAAGAATTCCCCCATCGAAGTCTTTGATGAAAGGGCAGGAACCAGGCTATTGGAAGGTAAAACCGACGAAGAGGGAAAGTTTTCTTTTAAAATCCCCAAGGTTACCTCCATTAAACTGGTACTTCATGCGAGTATGGGGCATCAGAACGAATACACACTCAGCGAGGATGAGGTCAGGGAGGCAATGGGTGAGGGGCAACCCCTAAAAGGCGTAAAACAGAGCAAAGAGACAGTTAAGCCTCCTCCTGCCATGGGTAGAATTAGCGTAAGGACCGGGGAAAAAAGCGATAGAAAAGTTACCGACACTGGCAGAGGCGGCATGAGTGAATCGGAAATGGAGGCCCTTATGGAGAGAGTTATTGACCGTAAGTTACAGCCTGTGATGAGGATGCTCGTTAAGTTACGGGAAAATAGCGAGAAGCCTGGCATCACGGAGATCGTGGGAGGTATAGGTTATATCGTAGGGTTGATGGGAATAGTGATGTACTTGAGGAGAAAATTTACGGAACGCAAGTAAATTACCCATCCCTATTCATCTGAAGGAAGCTGTCTCAGTCGTCAAAGGATGGCCATGAGAATTACCGAACAATACACTAGCATCATCGTATCGGGCATTTTCCATATTCTGATACTTGCTATCCCTATTTCTTTTGCGGTAGCGCAGAAGTATGACGAGGTAGAGTTTTTTGTAATAACTGATGAAGCGCCCTCTATGCAGAAGCAGCACGTTGCAGAAAAAGAAGAAGTAAAGAAGGTTAAAAAGGAAATTATTAAAGAAATAAAACCTATGACGGAGCCTCAGAGGAGTGAAAAAGAGCTTCAGGTGAAAGAGGAAAAGATTATTGAGCCTGTGGCAATCACTGAAAAAATAGCAGTTGCCCCTTTGCCTTTGGAAACCGCTAATCCTCCATTGTCCGGTGTGCAGGAAGTTACTCCTGCGCCTCAAAGGATTTCTCATGCTGATCAAACATATACCAATGATGTGGAATTTGGCACGGCAACAGGTCCAAGGTTTTTGCATAAGGAAATACCTGTGTATCCACTCATGGCAAAAAAATTTGGCAAGGAAGGGAGGGTTGTCCTGAGGCTCACTATTGATGCTGCGGGAAACCTCTTGCATGTCGAGGTCACCGAAAGTACGGGATATGGTTTTACAGAATCGGCCATAGAAGCGGTAAGAAAATCGACATTCTTAGCGGCGAAAAAGAACAGTAAGCCGATTCTCTCCCGTGCACTCTTACCGATTCGATTCAAACTCGGGAAGGATTGAAGATTGATGATTGATTTTTTCTTGAAGGGCGGATTTTTGATGTATCCGATCCTGTTCTGTTCCGTTGCAGGTCTTGCGCTCCTCTTCAACAAATTTGCGCGGTACAGGAGGATTTTAAGAGAGTTAGGAAGGCCGGTGAAAGAAGTATTGACGGCGCAACCGGCAATCTTAATACCCCTTCTGAAAGGACTTGAGAACGGTGCAAATGAGAAGGAACTGTCAGTGATAGGGACACGGCAGGTAATGGAATTAGAGAAAGGTCTGAGCTGGCTTGGACTCATTGCGACGATAGCGCCATTATTGGGTCTTACAGGGACGGTTACAGGAATGATAAAGGCATTCATGGTGATCGCCGGCAGCACAAGTGTAAGCCCCTCCATGCTTGCCGGGGGTATCTGGGAGGCCCTCATCACCACAGCAGCAGGATTACTCGTAGCGATACCGATCCATATCGGGCATCACTATCTGGAAAAGCAGGCCGATGATATCGC